>CAZSZZ010000015.1:0-1489 GCA_964611005.1 uncultured Candidatus Izemoplasmatales bacterium
GTTTATTAAGAATGGAATAAATATCAATAAAAGACGGATCCATTTATATCTATTCAGTAAATTGATTTTAAAAAATTGTTATGAATAAAATTAAAAATTAATTTTCGTAAACAATTTAAAATTTACTTTAGGAGAAGTGAAATGAAGAAGTTATTAGCTTTAATATTTTTATTTTTATTTACGGTGTCTTTTTTTGGATGTACTCAATCCAATACAGATTTAACAAGTACGAGTACTACAACGACGGAAAATAGTGATAATTTTTCTGTTTTAGTACCCGCTGGAGCTCCTGCTTTAGCGCAAGTTTTTATGCAAGACAACAGTCATTACAATGTTGATGTTATTAATGGACCTGATCCATTAGTGGCTGCTTTTACCTCAAATTCATATGATTTTATTTTTGCACCAACAAATCTTGGAGCGAAATTATATAATATGGGAATTGAATATAAGTTTCTCGCAGCTATAACATTTGGTAATTATTATCTTGTTAGTAATCAAACTTCTGATTTTACTATTCAGTCATTAGAAGGCAAAGAGATTACTTTATTTGGGCAAAATGCAACATCTGATATTATTTTACAATATATATTAAATGAAAATGATGTTCACGCAACTTTAAATTATGTTGATTCAGTTACTAGTGCAAATTCTATTTATATAGCTGATGACACTAAAATTATTATGACAGCTGAACCATCATTATCCATTTTAGAAGATAGTGTACCAGGCTTTAAAATTATTGATTTGCAAGAAGAGTATGCTAAAATAACAGGAGAGGGAAGTTATCCTCAAGCTGGAGTTTTTGGAAAAGTTAGTTTAACAGATGATCAAATAAATCAATTTTTAGATGATTTGGAATCATCAGTTATTAAAGTTAAAGGGTATCCTAATCAAGCAATAGAGAAAGCTATTGAATTTAATTATGGATTTTCAGAAACAGTTTTATTATCAGCTATACCCAATTGCCATTTTGATTATATTAATGCCTTAGATGTTAGAGCTGATTTAGAAACCTATTTCAATATAATTTTAAATATGAATTCAGCCTTAATTGGTGGAACACTTCCAGAAGATGACTTTTACTATCAATCATAGTTTGTAAGGTGGTACATTTGAAAAAAACTGGGTTAACAATTCTATCAATATTTACACTTTTTTTAGTTTGGATTATTGTAAGTTTAATAGTAGATAATTCTATAATTCTTCCAAAATTAAATCAAGTATTTTCAGCTTTTTTAAATATCTTTATGAGTAAAAATTCATTATTTGCGATATTATATACCATATTACGATTAATAATTGGCTTATTTTTAGCTTCTATATTTGGATTTTTACTAGGGATAATAGCCGGATTTAAAGACAAATTTGCTGTTGTATTTAACCCAGTAGTAACTATTTTTAGAACAGTTCCTGTAATTTCAATTACAGTTATATTATTAATTATCTTTGGATTTAAATTAACACCATATATTATTACTTTCCTTAT
>CAZSZZ010000015.1:1499-17668 GCA_964611005.1 uncultured Candidatus Izemoplasmatales bacterium
GTGCTATTAAGGATATAGAACCAGAATTAATAGATGTTTATAGATTAGAAGATAATCATTTCTTTACAGGATTATTTCATTGTTATATTCCGCTTATTTCTAAAAATATAAGAACATCATTATTACAATCATTAGGTTTAGGAATAAAAGTTCTTGTAATGGCAGAATATTTATCTCAAACAAAGAATTCTATTGGAAATCAATTGTATTTATCCAAAGTAAATTTAAATTTTGATGAAGTATTTGCTTGGACTTTGTTATTGATATTTTTAGCGTTGATTTTAGAGGTTTTAATCAACCATTACCAACCAATTACAAAAAAGATAATAAAACATGAAAACAAAAATATTTAGAAAAATTTAAAAATTAGTTGATATTATAGTATAATAATATATAATAATATAGAACATAAGGGAGTAGCTAACGCGTGCGTTATTAAATCAACATCATGGTTATATTAACCTGGTTTAATATGAAATAGCGAGACTTATGCACGTCTGTGCATAAGCCTCTTTCTTTAAAGAAAGGAAATCAATATGAAAGATTATCAGAAATCAATCAAATCAATTTTAAATGAATATTCTATTGATATTGAAAAAGGTTTAGAAAAAGAAGAAGTATTAAAGCGCAAAGAAAAATATGGGTCAAATGAGTTAAGAGAAAAAAGAAAAATAACATTAATAGAATTGTTTATTTCTCAATTTAATGATTTTTTAGTAATAATTTTATTAATCGCAGCTGTTATTTCTATTGTAATGGGAATAATTGGCGATGAAGGACTCGTTGATGGAATTGTTATTTTAGCAATCGTTTTATTGAATGCAATTTTAGGGGTTATTCAAGAACAGCGAGCAAATAATGCTTTAGCCGCTCTAAAAAAGATGAGTTCTCCTAACGCTAAGGTAATTCGTGATGGTAAAGCAATGGAAATTTCTTCAATAGATTTAACGGTTGGAGATATAGTGTTATTAGAAACAGGGGATTTTGTAGCTGCGGATATTAGGCTTATAGAATCAACGAATTTAAGAGCGGATGAATCAGCTCTAACTGGAGAATCAACTCCAGTTGAGAAGGATGCTAAGGTATTATTTAAAGAAGAAAAACCTTTAGCAGAGCGTTCTAATTCTGTATATATGTCAACATTAATCACTTATGGTAAAGGAAAAGGAGTGGTTACTGGTATTGGAATGAATACAGAAATTGGTAAGATTGCAGCTATGTTAGATGAAGTAAAAGAAGGAAAAACACCACTTCAAAAAACAATAGATCAATTTGCTAAAATGCTTGGAATAATTTGTATCGCTGTATCAGTTGTTGTGTTTGGGTTGGGATTATTACAAGGGCAAGAAGTATTTACAATTTTCTTAACGGCTATTGCGTTAGCTGTAGCTGCTATACCTGAGGGGTTAACTGCTGTTATTACTGTTGTTTTAGCCTTGGGTATGCAACGCATGGTTAAACGTCATGCAATTATTAAAAATTTATCAACCGTGGAAACTTTAGGACAAGCTACTGTTATTTGTTCAGATAAAACTGGAACTTTAACTCAAAATGAAATGACAGTTCAAAAAGTATTTGATTTAAATAATGATTATGATGTTTCGGGGGGAGGATATTCTTTAAAAGGTGAAATCACCTTAAATGGTAAAAAAGTTGAAATTTCAGGGAATTTAGATTACATTCTTAAAATTAGTTTATTATGTAATGATGCAAAACTTGAAAGCGAAGATAAAGTACTAGGAGATCCTACTGAAGGGGCTTTACTTGTTTTAGCTTCAAAAGGAGGGTATTCACTTGATAATATAGAAAAAAAATATCCTCAAATAAATACTTATACATTTGATTCAACTAGAAAGATGATGACTTCTATTAATAAAGTTGAAAATAAATACTTAGTTTTAACAAAAGGTGCTTGTGATCAATTAATTAAACAATGTAATAGAATATCAATAGATAATAATATTCGTAAAATTACTGAAAAAGATATTGATATGATTTTAAAGAAAAATGAAGAATATTCAGAGAAAGCATATAGAGTATTAGGATTTGCTTATCGAGAAACTGATACACCTGAAGCCAATGATTTAGAACAAGATTTAATTTTTGTTGGATTAACTGCAATGATTGATCCACCAAGAGATGAAGCCAAAGAAGCAATAGCCAAATGTCATAAAGCAGGAATACGTGTTATGATGATTACGGGGGATCATTTAACAACTGCTAAGGCTATAGCTTCAGAACTTAATATTTTAAAACCGGGACATATTGCTTTGTCCGATGAAGATACAAGAAATATGTCCGATGAAGAATTTGAAGAAGCGATATCTCATTGCGATGTTTTCGCAAGAAGTACGCCAGCAGATAAGATTAGAATAGTTGAAATATTACAAAAAAATGGTGATGTAGTAGCTATGACAGGAGATGGAGTGAACGATTCTCCAGCCCTTAAACAAGCTGATATAGGTGTTGCTATGGGGATTACTGGTACTGAAGTATCTAAAGAAGCAAGTAATATGATTTTGACAGATGATAATTTCGCTTCAATAGTTTCAGCTGTTGAAGAGGGTAGAATTATTTATAGCAATATTCGTAAATTTACTATTTATTTAGTTTCTTGTAATATAGGAGAAATCTTGGTTATTTTAGTAGCAATGATATTTAGTGGATTCTTTAGAGATTCATTAAATCCAGGAGAAGCTATAATTCCTTTATTAGCTATACATTTGTTATGGATTAATTTAATGACTGACGCATTTCCAGCTTTTGCTTTAGGCATGGAAAAAGGCGAAAAAAATATCATGGATCAAAAACCAAGAAATACGAATGAACAAATCTTGAATAAACCTACATTAATCAAAGTATTTATTCAAGGGTTTGGAGTGATGTTAGCCTCACTAATAAGTTTTAAAATAGGACTTTTAATGGATGATATTATTCATGCGAGAACAATGATTTTTGTAACTATTATTTTTGGAGAATTATTTAGAACTTATTCAGCTAGATCTGAAACTAAATTTATATTTGAATCTAATCCTTTTGCAAATAAAGCAGTTAATTATTCAGTTTTTGGAGCGTTAATTTTACTTGCATTCCTTGTATATAACCCAACATTAGCTAGTATATTTAAAATTGAAGCATTGAGCATTAGTGAAGTATTAATTGCATCTAGTTTAGGATTTATACCTATGCTTTTTGGAGAGCTTACTAAATTATTGAAAAATAAAATCAAATAATCTTACTTTATATTTTCTTAGCTAATATTGAAAATATATTTTAATTAGGTTACAATACACTTAAGAGGGGCGATATAGATGAAGAAAAATATTTTAAAAAATATTCAAATTGATCACGGAGAAAAAGTGTTCAAAGATTTTCGCCAAATGAGTGCAAAGGGATATACTTGTCAAATAATACTCACAACAAGACGGTTAATAATATATTCATATGGATTGTTTATGTCTAGAGGACGCCGTGCAAAACAAAAAAGAATGAACGAAATAAGTTTAAAAACGATTCATAGAATTGAATATTATATTGAATATTTAAAAAATAATATATGGATTCGTTTAACAGGATTTGTTTTATTTTTAGCAGCTTTATATTCTGGATATTTACTATATATGGGAAGAATAACTATACCAGAATCAATTCTACCTTACCAACCATATACTAAATATATAGCTGTTGGAATAGTTGTATTTATAACATTTATTATGATGTTTAAAATACATAAAACTTTATATTTTAATATTAATTCAGGTTCGAATGAAAGAACTACTTTAAAGTTAAATGCAAATAAATACAATGAAACTGCAATAAAATATATTTCTAGTAAAGTTCAAACTAGTTAAAAAGCGTTCATACGAACGCTTTTTTTAGTAGGATACATGAATAAATTCTATTTTTTATTATTTATATTTTTTATATATGATATAATGTTAATTAATAAAATAAGTGAGGTGAAATATGAAATTAGATTATAAAAAAACGTTTTACATAGGTTTAGCATTTTTCTTAATAACACTATTTTGGCGTACATATGATTTAGTTATAGCAAAAATATTGATTGATAAATTCGGCTTAAATCAAACTTGGTCTGGAGTCGTTATGTCACTAGATAATATTATCGCTGTATTTTTAATACCGATTTTCGGAGTTTTTTCAGACAAACAAAAATCTAAATACGGTAGAAGAACTCCTTATATTGTAGTCGGGACAGTTATTGCTGCATTTGTATTTATGAGCTTAACATTTAGTGATAATTTTCAAAAAGTTAAATTGGAAGCTGAAACGACAGTTATTGAAGATTATAATGATTTCATTGACCGTTTAGATGATAATGGAGAACTAAGTTATAACGAATGGATTACAGTTAGAGATGTTATAGTAGATCAATGGGACCAATTATTAGCTGATGGTATAATTACACAGGAAAAGTATGATAAATTTTATGAAGATGTAATTGATGGATATGATGGTGATGATGCAATTTTATCTACCGATATTCATTATGTTTCGGATAATCGTGAGGGTATAAATGAGATACTTAGTTTTTCTGGAGGTAATCTAACCAAAGATGATAATACTGATTTAAAAGAATTTTATTATGATAATTTAAATGAAAGAGCCTGGATTGTAACTAGTCATTCTCCGGGAACGTTTATTGTATTTATGGGAACATTGTTAATTGCGTTACTTGCTATGGCTACATTTAGATCACCTGCGGTAGCTTTAATGCCAGATGTAACAATAAAACCATTGCGATCTAAAGCGAATGCGGTGATTAATTTAATGGGAACGATTGGTGGAATTATAGCTACTGGAGTGTTATGGTTTTATCACTTAGATAAACTATCCTATGTTAATTATTCTCCTGCATTTATAACAATTGGTGTTTTAATGTTAATTATTCTCCTTATATTTATGTGGAAAGTTAAAGAACCTGAACTTGTTGAAGAACGAATTAATATGGATATAAAATATGGATTGCTAGAAGAAGAGGTAATCAAAGAAGAAGATATTCATGAAGTAGAAAAACAAAAAAAGAAATCTTTATATTTAATTCTTGCATCTGTAGCACTTTGGTTTATTGGATATAATGCAGTTATGTCAAAACTATCTGATTACGCGCCAAAAGTATTAAATTTAGGATATTCTTTACCGATTATCATAGCGCAAATGGCTGCTTTAATAGCGTTCATTCCTATCGGTATATTAGCGACTAAAATCGGAAGAAAGAAAACGATATTATTTGGAATAATAATGCTTACCATCTGTTTTGGATCCGTTTATTTCTTAACAGTTAATACAGCTGCTCTAATGTATATTGTATTTGCATTTACAGGAATTGCTTGGGCAACAATAAATGTTAATTCTTATCCAATGGTAGTTGAATTAGCTAAAGGGTCTGATGTAGGGAAATATACTGGGTTTTATTATACATTTAGTATGTCTGCACAAATATTAACTCCTATTCTTTCAGGTGTACTAATGGATATGTTTGGGCGTACAATTTTGTTTCCATATGCAGCTGTATTTGTATTGGCGTCATTTATTACGATGTTCTTTGTTAAACATGGAGATTCTAAGATAAACAAAAAAGATTCTATTTTAGAAAGTTTTGATGTAGATATAGATTAATTTAGTTTATATGTATAGTTAAAATACCTTATAAAAGCAACCAGTAAAGATGTTAACAGACTGATATGATACCTTTAAAGTAGACACTATAAAAAAAGAAAGTAATCTTTTAAGAAAAAGGGTTATGAGTAAAAGATTATAGTAAGATACTTTGGAGGTATTTTTATATGGGAAGAAATGGTAGTTACAGTAATGACATAAGAATGGAGATAGTTACAATATGAGAACATGAAACTGAAGATTGAGAATCTCCGATTAAAAAAAGGGTATACCACAGAGGAGGTGATAATCCTAAAGAAAAAAAGACAATCAGGAAAGAATACGAAATAGTTGAAGAACTATCAAAAGATTATAATAGAGAAGCATTATGTCAATTAATGGAAGTATCTAGAAGCGGGTATTATAAATGGGCCAAAAGAAAAGGGAAGTTAAATCAATATGAAAGAAACAGAGAAGATTTGAAAACACTTATTATATCAATATATGATAAACATAGCACATACGGATACAGAAATATCGCTAATAACATCAGAAATAAGACTGGATGGATATTCAGTGATTGGTTATGTCATAACTGCTGCAAGGAACTAAACATCAAATCCAAAGCAAGAAAAAATTGGTTCAAAAGACCGGGCGAGGAACACGAGCTTATATCCTAATTTGTTAAATGGAAACTTTACAGCCACAAGACCATTTGAAAAAGTATGTACAGATACAACCATTTTCTATCATAAAAACAAAAAATATGATTGGAATATATATTTGGATTTATTCAATAATGAGATAATCGCCTACGACCTTAGAACTAGCAAAGGTGGTAGTGGTGTAAAAAATCACTTTATGGCATTGAATAAATTTCAAGAAGAGAAACAAAAAAGAGGGTATAATGACCTGGTTACGATTCTCCACTCGGATCAGGGAACAATATACGCCTCTAGGGCATTCAATGGCCGATTACATTATAACATAAGAAGGTCTATATCGAGGATAGTAACTCCAACAGATAATCCAGTACTAGAATTAATTAATGGTTGGATTAAAGATGAATTAAAATTAGATTTCGATATGAGGAACGTCAAGGACATTCACAAACTTATTCGCGAATATGTTAATTACTACAATCAATCTAGACTAGCTTGTGCATTGCAATATAAAAGCCCAATTCAGTATCGCTCTGAACTGGACTTTAATTAAACTGCTCTTTTTATGTCTACTAACTCTTTACTTATACATTATTAAAGGTGCTTTATTTTTAGCTTTTTTGCTTATTTTTTAAAACCAACTCGAGTCATTTTACCCCATTTATGTTTACCTCTTAATGATGAAAAATATCCCCAACTACGATATATATTCATAAATTGTCTCCATCCAAAATTCTCAATAATAGCATAGAATATTAATATAAATGTATCCTTGATACTTAAGGATTCAGAATATTTTTCTTGGACAAATAAAGAAATCATAGATAAAATAATACCATATAGAGTCGTTATTATTAATAATAGAAGAATATATACTCCATTAAAAATACCCATTATTAACCCCATAATTATAGACAAATAAACTTGTAATTCTAATAGCGGAGCTACCATTTCAATAATGAAAAAATAAGGCATGGCTATTAAGCCAATAGTACCATATTTAGGATTAAATAACATTTTACGATGATATGATAATGTTTCAATCAGACCTCTTTGCCATCGATTTCTTTGATTAAATAGAATCTTAGATTTTTCAGGAACTTCTGTATAGCATCTTGCCATAGGGATATATTTAACACTATGATTTAAATTTGTTTCAATTGCTCTTCTAGTTATACGAACTACTAATTCCATATCTTCACCAACAGTAAGTTTCCTAAACGAACTAGCTGATAAATAACCACCTATTTCTATTAATATCCTTTTTTCAAATAATCCAAAAGCTCCGGATATGATTAATAGCGCTTTTAATTTAGAAAAAGATAATCTACCGGTATTAAAAGCTCTAATATATTCAATGGTTTGAAATCTCGTTAAAGGTTTTTGTGGTAAACAATATTTTTCTACATGTCCATAATTAATAGTAGCCCCATTAACTGGAACTATTGACCCGCCTAAGGCTAAAGTAATTTCATCATAATCTAAAACTGAACTCATCATTTTTAATAATCCATCAGATTCAATAATAGAGTCAGCATCAATTCCACATACATAATCGAATTTAGAAAAATTAATTCCAACATTTAAGGCATCAGCTTTTCCACCGTTTTCTTTATCGACTAAAGTTAATTTTGAATAAAATTCATTTTTATATATAGCTTTAACTTGATTAGTTTCTATTAATTTATTTTCAATAAAATTAACTCTTTTTAATTCAAAAGAATTAATGATTGTTTTCAATGTATTATCTTTTGAACCATCATTAACTATAATAACTTCAAAATTAGGATATTTTAAACTCAATAAAGAGCGAATGCTTTCTTCTATATTCATTTCTTCATTATAAGCAGGGACAATAATTGAAATTGGAGAAATTATACCTTCTTCATATAATAAATCTTCGTTTTTAATATTCCACAAAGCTTTTTGTTTTTTGAATTCAAATACAGACAAAATAGCCATAGAGATATAAAAAGAATTTATAAAGACATAATAACCAATAAACCATAAATTTACTTGAATTATATAATTACTGAATATGTTTGATAAACTATTATGTAATACAAATGAAAAATGAGTAAGAATAAATATAAAAGGCATTAATAAAATTGAGCTAATTAATATTTTAATAAGCCATCTAATTTTTCTTGTTTCAGGTTCTGTTTCAGGAACTTGTTTGAAATAGCTTTTAGTTTTAATAAACCCAAGTTTTTTAAATATTCTTGGATTTAAATATTGATTAAGTTCTAAATAAAAATCATAATTATTTTTAGCAATAGGAGCGATAATATTAATTATTTTGTTTTCAATTTCTATATCTTTATTATAATTCAACCAATTTATTATGTTTACTGAATAACGACTATTAATCATTGAAGATAATAAAGAATTTAAATTATCATTATCCTTGATAATTAGTAGTAAGTAATCGATTTTTTTAGACAAAACACCAGCTAAAAGATATTTTTCCCTTTTATTTTTCGAAGATAAAAAAAGATGATAAACATCTAAATATAATGTTTTATTGTTTTCGCAAATCTTATAAATTGCATCAGAAAATATAGTATCTCTCGGAGTCATACTAGCGTAATTTATTAAATATTTTATTGTTTCTATATTTCCTGATTCAACCATAGAATCAGCTGCAATTTTAACAACTTCTTGATCTATATTACGCAGATATTTTTGTTTTTTTAAACTAAATTCATAATAGCTAGATAAAGCTATTAAGGTTTGATAGTATAAACGATCAATTCTTGTTTTTTTAATGTTTTTAAGGATTAAAGAATTATTATAAATATAATGGTCTTCTATTTCCTTTAAAGTTTTCTTTAAAGGCACTTCAAAAGAAGGATGATAAATTTGTATAGCTAATTCAATAAAAGATTCTTTTACTTCAATTAAAGGAGAATCAAAGTATTGATCTAAATTATGCTTACTTTGATTAACATGATTTTTTAATATAGTAATAACACGTTTTTGATAGCGCCTATGGCTAGCGATTAAGCTATTTATAATTCCAGTTAAAACTTCACTATCTAAATTGCGTTTTAACGCATTGACAATTAAAATTTTAATGTGTTCTTTTTGTTCTATTTTTAATCGATTTAATAGTTCCTTTTTCGTTACTCTATTATTAAAAAGAGACAAATATACTATTGCTCGCTTTCGTTTATATGTGTTTTTACTATGTAATTCCTTTATTAATTTTTTAATTACTTTTTTATTTAATAAATAATTATATGCTCTATCTAAAGCATCTTGAGGTAATTGTACTATTTGAGTTAAAATAAAAAAGTTTCTAATAAATAGTTTTCTAGAACATTTACATAGAACATTTTCTTGAGAAATAAAATATTTCATTAATCTTTGTTGGATATTATAATTCAAATTATGTTTATATCTAATATATAATTTTTGAAAAAAAACCAAGGCTATTAAGGTGATTGAAAGAAAAGATAAAATGACTGCTAAATGTAAAACATCTTGATAATTCATCTTTTAAGTTTTCACTCGTTTTTTAATATTTCTTTCAATCAACCCTAAAATTTCTTCAAAAATAATAGGCTTAGATATTACATAATCAATATCTATTCTATTAGCTTTTTTAATTATACTGACATCTTTATTTTGAACTGTTAATATATATATAGTGTTCATATTAATAGAGGATTCATTTAAATGCTGTTTAACAGTGATTCCGTCCATCTTGTAGGCATATCTATCAACGATAATTGCATCAAAAAATTGTTCGTTGGCTTTCTTTACTGCGTTAACTCCATCACTAACTGTTACAACTTTGTATTGGTTTTTTTCAAAAAAACGTTTAGCTATTTCTAAAGCTAGAAGATCGGGTTCGGCTATTAGTATTTTACCTAATGAAACACGATCAATTATATTATCTCTGTCAACATATGAGCTATTAGGCATTTCATATGTCAAATTAATTCTTTGAGCAGCTTTGTCCATAAATTTAACAACTCTTTCTTCAGTTGAAAGACCATTATCAATTTCATCTAATTTAGTAACTGCGGCCGAAATAGATATTGATTCAATAAATATATTAGCTTTTTTAACTTCGGTTTGAAAATTAGTCACATATTCTTTAATATTATCGCCTTTGAAATCGTGAACTAATAATATGTATCCAGGGCCTTTGCTTTTAAAGAGCAAATCATTTTCGGATTGAATTTGTCTTATTAGATATCCAAGATTAACAATTGCTTCATCACCTATTTTATTAGAATATTTAATATTAATTTTGGCAATGTTATCAACATGTAAAACAACTAAATATACATTAGTTACTTGTTTTTTATATGAAATAATATTGATGTAATTTTTTAAATATTCTTTTAAAAAGATTTCATTATAGGTTTTTGTTAAACTGTCCGTGATAAAATAATCCATAGATGTTTTTATGGTTTCTTTTGTCATATCAATTTTTTGTTGGATATCATATTTCATATTATCACTTATTCTTTTGGGGTAAATAATTCAAAAACAGAATTATCATAATGAGATTTAACCATATCAAATTCTTTTTGTGTTCTAGAAGCATATGATATTATACACATTCCTTTTTTATAAGCTTTATCACAGTATTTATTAGGCAAATCATGAATTCCATAATTTATAAAATCTGGTTTCGTGAATCGGTTTAAAAACATTGATTTCATAAGATATTTTGTAATCTTTTTCATTTTTGGATTATTATTGAAATATTCTGTTATTTGTCCTCTAATAATTTCTGGATGATTTTTTTTAAACCAATATATTATTTTAGGACTGAATGAATGAATTGCATAAACCCCTTCATATTGATTCATAATTTTCATAAATTGTTCACATAAATAAATTTGTTTGCCAAAAGGTTTTAATTCAATTAATAAAGGCACTCTTCCATTGACAAAACCAAGGACTTCTTCTAAAGTTGGAATATGTTCATTAGTTTCTAATAATTTTAGATCTTTAATATGTTCATAATTTAAATCACTTAAATTACCTTTATGACCAGTTAATCTATTTAAGGTAATATCATGAAAAACAACTATAGTCCCATCTTTTAACACATTAATATCCATTTCAATTCCATAATTGTGCTGTATAGCTAATTCGAATGCTTTCATTGAATTTTCCGGGACCAATTTGTCTTTTGAATGAAGACCCCTATGAGCTATTAAACTATTTTTTAACCAAGTAATATCTTTCATAAACACACTTCTTTCTTTTAAATTATTATATCATTTTTTTAAAATATAAGAAATCTTTTATAATAAAAATATATTTATATAATAGTATGAAGTGACAAAAAGCATGCAATATTATTTATAAATAACTATATTTTATTTAATAAGCAATAGGATATGACTATTGTTGATAATTATATATTATTTTGTATTTGTTTTATGATATAATATTTTAAAAGAGGAGTGATGAAAATGTTGAATTTTAATTTTTATAGTCCTACTGAATTTGTGTTCGGAAAGAATACTGAACTTCAAGTAGGAAAATTATTAAAGTTTTATAAAGCAAAAAAGGTTTTAATTCATTATGGTTCCGGTTCCATTAAACGCTCAGGGTTATTTGATCGAGTAATTCAATCATTGAATAAATTAAATATAGATTATCTTGAATTAGGAGGAGTAGTACCTAATCCTAGAGATACATTAGTATATAAAGGAATAGAACTATGTAAAAATGAAAAAGTAGATTTTATTCTAGCAGTTGGTGGAGGGTCTGTAATTGATTCTGCTAAAGCAATTGCTTTGGGAGCTAAATATAAAGGCGACTTTTGGAACTTTTATGATAATAAAGCAGTAGCTAAGTCAGCGTTAAAAGTAGGAGTTATATTAACTATTCCTGCTGCTGGATCTGAAGGTAGTGCTGCTTCTGTAATAACAAAAACAGATGGTATGTTGAAAAGAGGAACATATAGTAGATATATCCGCCCTGTTTTTGCAATTATAAATCCAGAGTTAACTTATACTCTACCTAAATATCAAACAGCTGCAGGAATAGTAGATATGATGAGTCATATTTTTGAACGATATTTAACTAAAACTCAAGATGTTATTTTAACTGATCGTTTAGCAGAAGCTACTTTAGTTTCAATAATGGAAGCTGCGAGAATAGTAATGAAAGAACCTACTAATTATGAAGCAAGAGCCACTATTTGTTGGGCAGGGACAATTGCTCATAATGGATTATTAGGAGTAGGAAGAAAAGAAGATTGGGCTACTCATGGTTTGGAGCATGAATTAAGCGCTTTATATGATGTTACTCATGGTGCTGGACTTGCAGTTATGTTTCCTGCATATATGAGATATACTATCAATGAAGATGTTCAAAGATATAGAAGATTAGCGGTTAAAGTATTTGGCATAAAAGATAGAAGTAAAAAGCCATTAAAAGTAGCTAAAGCAGGTATTAATGCACTTGAATCTTTCTTCAAAGAAATTGGTATGCCAACAAGCTTTAAAGAAATTGGAGCTAAGGAAAGTGACATTGATATTTTAATTAAAAAATTAGAAATTAATCACGGAAAAAAATTCGGATCTTTCAAAGAATTATCAATGGAAGATGCAAGAAAAATATATAAATTAGCATCTAAATAACCAAGAAGAAATTCTTGGTTATTTTAACAAAAATTCGTTAAAATTCGTTAATTTTATAGCCTCTAAAAAAAATAAAAAAAATTTTATGAAAACGCTTGTTTTTATGTTAAAATATAATCGCGAGGTGAAAATATATGATAATAGGTTGCGTCAAAGAAATTAAAAAATTAGAGTATCGTGTTGGATTGACACCGGGTAGTGTTCTTGAATATGTTCATAATGGACATAAAGTTTACATTGAGTCAAATGCAGGGCTTAATTCAGGTTTTACAAATGATGATTATATCAAAGCAGGTGCTGAAATTTTAGATTCTGCAGAAGAAGTATGGAACAAATCAAATATGATTGTTAAGGTTAAGGAACCTTTAGCTGAAGAATATAAATACTTCCGTGAAGATTTGATATTATATACATACTTACATTTAGCTGCTAATAAAGAACTAACAAAAGCAATGTTAAAAAGTAAGATAAAAGGTGTTGCTTATGAAACTATTATTTTAGATGACGGTTCTTTACCATGCTTAAAACCAATGAGTGAAGTTGCGGGTAGATTAGGTGTTATTGAAGGTGCAAAACACTTAGAAAAACCATTTGGGGGATCTGGATTATTACTATCTGGAGTTCCTGGAACTAAAAGAGCTAATGTAACAATTGTTGGGGCTGGTGTTGTTGGAGAAAGTGCACTTAAAATGGCAGTTGGATTAGAAGCTAATGTTACCGTATTGGATATAAATCTAAATAAACTAACTCATCTTGACCAAATTTATGGTAATAGAATTACTACACTTTATAGTAATAAACATTATTTAGAAGAAGCGTGTGTTAACGCTGATTTAATTATTAGTGGTGTATTATTACCAGGAGCTAAAGCACCTAAATTAATTAGGAGATCTTTTTATAAGAAAATGAAACCAGGATCAGTTATAGTTGATATAGCTATTGATCAAGGTGGTTCAACTGAAGTTTCAAAGGCAACATACCATGATAACCCTACTTTTGTTGTAGATGAAGTTGTACATTATTGTGTTGCTAATATGCCGGGCGCTGTTCCTCAAACTTCTACTTTAGCATTAAATAATGCAACACTTAAATATGGTTTATTGTTAGCTAACAATGGACTTGAAAAAGCAATTAAAATATCTAAGCCTTTAAAAATGGGTGTTAATACATACAAAGGGCTTTGTACTTGTGAAGGTGTATGCAAAGCATTCAATTTAGAACTTCATGAACTATAATCATAATTAATATGTAAAAATACTAACATTTGTTAGTATTTTTAATAATAACTGGGGATGAGATAATAAAAATGATTAAATATTTCATTTTAAGTGATATTCATGCACAATTTAAATTATTAAATAAAGCGTTAATTAACGCTGATTTTAATATAAATAATAAAGATCATATTTTAATTATTTCTGGAGATATTTTGGACCGAGGAAAACAAGGAAATTCAGTTATCAAATTTCTTGAATCCAAAATATCTAAAAATAGAGTATTAGGAGTTTTAGGAAACCATGATGTGTTTTTAAAAGATATACTTGAAGAAAATTTTAATATCGATGTAATTAAATTTAATATAATGCGCAATGGTTTTGGAGAAACACTTAAATTAATTAAAGGTATAGATTTAAATGAATTAACAAATGAATCAATAATAAAATTTAAAAATGAATTTATAGAAAAATATTCCATATTTTCTAAATGGATTAAATCTCTTCCGATATATTTAGAATTTCAAAACCATGTTATTGTTCATGCTTTTCTTAATTTTAATCTAGAGAATTGGCGCGATACATCTCTTAAATTCGCAACTTGGTCGAGAAATTATAGAGACAGAATTCCTTTTAAATTTGGTAAGAAGCTTATTTTTGGACATACGCCCAATGTTCATATTAATGGTAGTGATGATATTATTTACGATGGATTTAAAATTATGATTGATGGAGGGGCGGCATTAAATCACCAAATTAATATATTAAAATTAACTGAAGAAACAATATAAGACTTAAAAATGTATTGTCATTAGGTTAAAAAATTTAGATTTTTTCACAATTAATGTGAATGGGTCTTTTTTTTGTGATGGAATTTTGAATGTTTTTTTAAAAAGTGAATGAACATTTACTTTTAATATAAAAAATATTATAATATGCAAAAAGAAGGTAATATAAATGAAATGTTTTGTAACAGGAGCCACTGGACACATTGGAAATGTTTTAGTTAAACTCTTATTTGAAGAAGGGTATAAAGTGACTTCTTTAGTATTGGAAAATGATGATATAAGACAAATTAACCCTTATTGTGATATTGTTTATGGTAATGTTTTGGATTATGATAATTTAGTTAAAAATATCAAAGGAAATGATGTCATATTTCATCTTGCTAGTATGATTGAAATAGGTTTTGGTAAAAAGAAAAAAACTATGCGTGTAAATGTTGAAGGTACTAAAAATGTATTGAAAGCTTGTCAAGAAACTGGTGTAAAAAAATTAATTTATACTTCAAGTGTTCATGCGATTGAAGAACTTCCACATGGAGTTGTAATGTCTGAACCTAAAGTATTTAGTCCTGATTTAGTTAAGGGGAATTATGCTAAATCAAAAGCTATTGCTACTGATTTGGTTATCAATCAAAAATGTAAATCTTTAAAAACTATAATAGTATGTCCGTCGGGAGTTATAGGGCCAAATGATTATCAGTTATCTAATACAGGTCAAGTTTTCATGGATTATATTTTAGGGAGACTTACAGCTTATATAAGCGGAGGATATAATTTTGTAGATGTAAGAGATGTTGCAAGAGGAATATATTCAGCGTCGATTAAAGGCAAAAATAAAGAGTCTTATATTCTTTCAGGAGAAGATATTACTATTAAAGAATTATTAGATTTAATAGCTGAATATTCAGGTGAAAAAAAGATTAGAACAAGATTAGCATATTGGTTTATTTATACGATGAGTTTTTTTGCTGAATTATACTATATGATAAGAAAACAAAAACCTTTATTCACTCATTATAGTTTGCAAGTACTTCGTTCTAATCATTTATTTGATAATTCTAAGGCGAAAAAAGAATTAGGTTTTAAAACAAGACCGATTAAAGAAAGCATATATGATGCTTATGTATTCTCTAAAGAATATTATCTCGTAAAAAAAGGAAAAAAATGGAAAAAGAGAGTAATAAGCTGATATTTTAATAAAAAAAGTGATTTGAGTATTAATTCAAATCGCTTTTGTTTTAATTAATTAGTAGATTGTTTAATCATTTTTTC
>CAZSZZ010000016.1:0-16371 GCA_964611005.1 uncultured Candidatus Izemoplasmatales bacterium
TTTTTTCAATTTGTTTATATTAAATATATCGAAATTTAATAATTATACAGATTAATTTTTAATTCAAGTAAAAAAATGCTACAATATATAATTGAAAAGGAGATTAGTTATGAAAATAAATGATTTAGTGAAAAAACAAAAAGAATATTTTAACTCTTTAGAAACCTTATCATATGAATTTCGTAAAAATGCTTTATTATCATTAAGAAAAGCTATAATATCTAATCAGTTAGAAATAGAAGAAGCTTTGTTTAAAGATTTAGGTAAAAGCAAAGTAGAATCATATATGGCAGAAATTGGTATAGTATTAAAAGAAATATCTTTTATGTTGAAACATTTGAGAAAATTTATGAAACAAAAAAGAGTAAGAACATCTTTAACAGATTTTCCAGCTAAAACTAAAATAATGCCATATCCATATGGTGTAGTTTTAATAATGAGTCCTTGGAATTATCCAGTAAATTTAACTTTATCTCCATTAGTAGGTGTAATAGCTTCAGGTAATACTTGTATACTTAAACCAAGTGAATATAGTGAAAACACTTCTAAACTTATATCTAAGATGATTAAATCTATTTTTCCTGAAAAATATATATCGGTAGTTACAGGAGATAAAAATACAAGCCAAACCCTATTAGACCAAAACTTTGATTATATTTTCTTTACCGGTTCTAAAAATGTAGGAAAAATAGTTATGGAAAAAGCTTCTAAAAATCTAACACCTGTATCTTTAGAACTAGGGGGAAAAAGCCCTTGTATAATTGATGAATCAGCTTCCTTAAAAGTAGCTGCTAGACGTATTGTTCTTGGCAAACTTTTAAATTCTGGACAAACTTGCATAGCTCCAGATTATATATTTATTCATCATTCAATAAAGGAAAAATTTGTTGAATATTTTAAAGAAGCTTTAATTGAGCAATATGGGAATAATCCATTAAAGAATCAAAATCTGTGCAAAATAATAAACCAAAAACATTATAACAGGCTGAGAGAATTGATAAATGACCAAAATATCATTATTGGTGGAGAATATGATGATAAATTATTAAAAATAGCCCCAACAGTAATTGATAATGTAACCTATACAAATAAGATAATGGAGGATGAGATATTTGGTCCTATTTTACCTATTTTAGTATATAATGATATAGAAGATGTAATACGCTATATTAATAATAACCCATCACCTCTAGCATTATATTTATTCACAAATCAAAAAAAAATTGAGAAAAAAATATTGAATTCATGTAACTTTGGTGGAGGTTGTATTAATGATGTGATTGTTCATTTCGCTAACGAAAATCTTCCATTTGGTGGAGTGGGTGAAAGTGGAATGGGTGCTTATCATGGAAAAGCAAGTTTTGATACTTTCACACATTATAGATCTATGATTAAAAAATCTAATAAAATTGATATTATATTTAGATATGCTCCATATACAAAATTTAAAGAAAAAATAATTAAGTGGTTTTTAAAATAAAAAAGAGGGTCATATGAAACCGATAAAATTTACTTATAAAATTCTTGAGAAAGATTATATTAAAGTTAATTTATGGTCAGCGTTAGAAAAAACGCCTTTTATGCGTCTTATAAATCGATACCTAATATACATTTTTGATTTTATAATAATGATTATAGCTTTATTTGCGAAAATTCCATTGGGATATTTTATATTTTTGATAACAATAGTAATAATTACTTTATTACTTAGGTTTTCAATAATTAATCAAGCAAGGAAAAAATTTCGCCGAAATCCTATGTTAATTAAACATGATATAACGGTGGAAGTAAGTGAAGAAGGAGTAAAGGAAACATTTGTTAATATTTCTCACAAAACCAATTGGAATCAAATAATAAGAGTGCAGTTAATTAAGAATGTATTATTAATGAGTTTGGTTAATTCAAGAGTATTATTTATACCAATTAATGTTATTGATGAAGAAAAATATTATTTATTATTAAAATTATTACAAATACATTTATTAGATAAACAAATTAAATTACCACAAACATTAGTAAGGAAAGAAGAAAAAAATGAAACTAATTCAAACTGAAAAAGCTCCATCTGCTGTAGGACCTTATAGTCAAGGAATACTTGTAAATGATACTCTTTATGTATCGGGACAAATTCCATTTGTAGCTGATAAAATGGAATTAGCAGGGCCAACAATAGCTTTACAGACCAAACAGAGTTTAAATAATATTTTAGCTATTGTTGAAGAAGCAGGGCTAAAGAAAGAAAACATAGTTAAATGCGGTGTTTTTATGAAGGACTTAGGTATGTTTAAGGAAATGAACGAAGTATATCAAGGATTTTTTGGTGAACATAAACCTGCAAGATTTGCTGTAGAAGTTGCTAGATTACCTCTTGATGTATTAATAGAAATAGACGCAATTGTTGTGAAAGAATAAGAGTTGAATGTGTGAAAGATATGGTATAAGTGTTATAAGAGAAGAATTAAAAAATATTTAAATATAAACTATAATATTTTTGTTTTGGATGATTCGATTAAACTACCTAGATATAATATTTCACCAGGAAAAACACTATTTCTTTAATAATTGATGGAAATCGATATCATATAGCTTTCTTAAAATGGGGATTTATCCCGAATTGGGCAAAATCCGATAATATTGAATATGAATTAATCAACGCAAGAAATGAGACAATCGATACATTACCAACATTTAAACAGTCTTTTTACCAACGAAGATGTGTTATAATAGCTAGTGTTTTTTTGAGTGAAATAGAAATTTTTCAATTAAGCCCCCATATTTTTTTATCTTAAGGATAGAAATATATTTAGTTTTGCTGGACTTTGGACTGTTTTTAAAAAAAAAGATGGTTTCCAAATTACATACTTGCACAATAATTACTAAGAAAGCAAATTTCTTGATGAAAAATATTCACAATCATATGCCTATAATTTTTTCTGAGGTTCAAGTAAAACAACAGTTAAATCCAAGATTAGAGACAGAGAAATACTTAAAAATATCTTAGAAAGATATGATTATTCTGATTTAACATTTCATCAAGTATCAAAGAGAGTTAATAAAATAAAAAATAATAACAAGTCGATAATTTTACCAGTTTAATATACTTAGGAGAAAAGAATGACAGAAGATAATTTTTTCACTAGATTACCATATTTAATATTCATAAGTCTTATTACTTTAGCTATTTGGTTTTTTGGCCAAGAAAAACTAGGTGTTTTTTTAGTTCAAGATTTAGGGCTTTATATATTCTCAATTATTGTTTTTATTTTATTGTTATCAATAAGAAATACGATATATATAGTACCTTTTTTATTGAATATGTTATTTATGATTTCTCAGACAGAATGGAGCATTTCTTCAATACCAAATTCAATGTATTATATAGTAGTATTATTAATAATAGGTATAATTTTACATATTATAATTTATAAAACCAAGTTTTTAAGAGGTAAATTTTTCTTAGGCATATCTTTTTTATGTGCAGCTGTTATAGTTTCTATGATAATAAATAAACAAGCTAATAGTATGTTATCACTGTTATTGTTTTTATATATTATCTTTCTTATTTTGCTTTATGGATTTTTCGCTAATACAGTTCAGGGTGATTTTTTGATATATTTAATTCGTATATTTGTTGTATTAGGAGTATTAATATCACTAGAGGTAGCTATATTTTATATGAGAGAAGATGAGGTGATTCATGCATTAGAAGCTAAAACACTAAATCTTGGATGGGGTATATCTAATTTTATTGCGACTTATTTAATAATGTTTATATCTTCTACAGTATATTTCATTAAAAAATATAAACTACATATCTTTTGGATTGTTTTAGTTCTATTCGAATTTGTGATGTTGTTATTTACGCTATCTAGAGCTGGAATAATAGCTTTTATAATAACGAGCTTATTTCTATTATTATTTATGTTTGTTAGATATGAACATAAATGGAATCTATTATTAAATATAGTAATAGGAGTTTTAATAGTAGGCATAATGGCTTATTTTACGAGAACTTATTTTTATGCTATTTGGGAAAGACTTGAATTATATCGTTTAGAGGATAATGGCCGTATTGAGATATGGAAAGAAGCTTTAACCACTTTTAAAAGCCATTTATTTTTTGGCGGTGGTGTATTAGCTAGACAAGCTGATGGATTAAGAATGTTTCACAATACTATCTTGCATATTTTAGCTTGTTTTGGTATCTTGGGTGGTATAGCTTTAGTTATACAGTTTATTTCATTAATATATATCTTTTTTGTAAGCTTTACTCAAGAAAAGGCAATACTATTAATTGCTTTAATTGGAGCTAATATCCATGGTATGGTAGATAATATATATTTAATGCCTCAATACATGATAATTATGTTTATTATAATAGCTTTTGTAGAGAGTGCTAACAAAATTGATATCTTGCGTAAAGAATTACGCATTTCATAAGTATCTTAAATTGAAGTCTTATAGGGCTTTTTTTTATTCATTGTGTTTTACACAAAAACATGATAAACTATTTTTGTGCATAACACATAAAGGGGTGATTTAATGAATTCCCAATTTAAAAAAGGTATAATTGAAATCTGTGTTTTAAAGTTAATTGATCAAAGAGATATGTGTGGATTTGATATAATAGAACAATTATCTGGTGAAGTACCTATAAATGAAAATACAATCTATCCTTTATTGAGAAGATTAACAAAATTAGAGTATTTTGAAACTTATAAAATTTCATCTCCTATAGGAGCACCTAAAAAATTTTATAAGATAACGGAAAAGGGAAGAGAAAAACTTAAAGAGTATTTAGCTGAATGGAAATTGTTTATTAAAGGTGTTTTCAAAATTTTGGGAGGAGATAAATAAAATGAAAGAACGATATTTAGAAAGATTAAAAGAATTATTGCTTGAATATAATATCAATGATGATGAAATATCAGATATTTTAGATGATTATGGTGAGATGATTGATGATGCTTTAAGTAAAAAAATATCAGAAGAAAAGATAATTAAAATGATTGGCTCTCCTGAACAAGTAATGAAAAACTTATCAGAAGAATTTGTTGATGGAGAGGAATATATTTATATTCATAGGGGTGGACATTCTAAAGCGACTAACAGAGATAATAAAATCACAACTATAACCCCGTTTATCTCTTTAGTTATTTTTATGGTTTTGGGATTAGGATTTAATTTGTGGCATCCTGGATGGTTAATATTTTTGTCTATTCCAATGGTTGCGATTGTTGTTAATTTATTTGATAAAGATTCAATGAATGGATGGATTGCTTTAAGCCCATTTATTGCTTTAATTATCTTTTTAGTTCTAGGATTTTGGTTAAATTTATGGCATCCTGCATGGCTTATCTTTATAATTGTCCCAATAATCGCTATTTTTTCAAGTGTTAAAACGATGAGATTTATCTCTTTTTTAACCGCAATAAGTCCATTTGTAGCGATAGTTATATTTGTTTTAGTTTGGTATTATGCTAAAATATGGAATCCTATTTGGTTAATATTTATGATTATTCCAATGATTGGAGTCTTACATGAATCTAAGATTTGGAAAGTGGTTATTTTTGAATTAGGATTTTTAATTTCTATAGGAGTTTATCTATATATAGGATATACGTATAACGAATGGGGATATGGGTTATTTGCTTTTTTAATTCCTGTAGGCATTTCATTAATTTTTAGTGAAGATTCCTTTTTTGTAATAAACAAAAACAATCGCTTTGAATGGCTATTAACGATTGCTTTAATAATTATATATATATCACTTGGTATTATATTTAATAATACGTGGGCTTATCTATGGATGATATTTCTTTTAGTTCCGATGTTTGCGATTATTAGACATACACCTAAAGAACATCACTTGGTAGCTTGTATGCCTTTTGTGACTACAATTATATTTTTTAGCCTTGGATATTTTTTGGATTGGTGGGCGTTTTCTTGGCTTGCATTTATTTTAATTCCAGTAGTAGCGATAATTAAAAATGCTTAAAAAAAGAGAAGTTTTTACATTTCTCTTTTGCTTATTTTATAAAAAAATTAAATATTTCATCTTAATTAGAAACTTGTTTTTTAAGTTTCTTTTTAATTTTGTAATTATTATGAAAATCAGATAAAATAACTATAATATTAAATTTCTATCTTGTTTTTAAATATTATCTTAATCCAAGCATTATCAAAACTGCCATCACTTGAATCAGAAGTTTGTTGTTTCTTATGCCCTTGATTTCCACTACTATTCGGATTGTTATCGGTATCTTCGGTAGTTGTATCTTCTACAGTTGTTACGAAGGGATTACGTGGTGTATGAGTATGGGTAGGTTTAAAATCATCTTCAGTTGCTTTATGATATCCTTTATTTTCTCTAGCTTCAATAACGATAACTGAATCATTAATATCATATCTAAAATGATATGTATCAGTTGTGTTATCATAATCTAAATTAACATTGAATCTTCCTTCACTATAATTCCTTGAATCATTGATTATATAATTAACTTGAAAACTTTGATTAGAAATATTACTCATATTTCTTTCTAAGTTAAGAGTTATTTCTTGGTTGTTTTGATTTGTGATGTTTATTTTAGCTAATAATCTATTCTGTATAGATGTAATAGTAATTGTGCTTGTGTTAGTTAATTGATTATTGCGATATACATTATATTGAAACTTTTGAACTTTATTATTACTTTGATTGATTACTTCGACAAAGTCACTTTCATTAACATATATATGATAGTGATAAAATGAATTTATTCCATTTTCTATAGATATACTTGTATAATGAAAAGTAGTATCATTGTGAATTAAAATTCCTTGCTCGGTTTGATTATTATTAGTTTCAATTATATTGTAATATCCATAATATGTAATTAAATTACCTAATAAATCAGTACCGTTATATTGATAAGCATATTGATAATCAGGATTATCTGATTCCATTGATTCATAAAGATATTGTTTTTCATTTACCAAAACAGTTTCAGCCATATTAAGATAATGATTAATTGTATCAATTTGATCAATTATAGAATCATCAGGGGTTTGAACTGAAGTAGTAGTACTTAATTCAACTATATACAAATTATCTGAATTAAAAGATAATTCATCCATTTTATTAAAAGAATCTAATAAAGCTGCTCCTGATACAGTTTGAAATCCAACTATCTCAGTATTAGAATTTAATGGAGTATTATCCGTTCCAATACTTATGATATTAAAAGCTAACAAACCTGAAACTAAAATAAATAAGGAAGCGAAAGTGTATGAAAAAGCTTTATAAAAATTCAATTTTGGTCTTTCGGTTGAAACAGCTGGTTCAATTATAATTTTTGAAATATCAATTTTATGTATAACATCAGGCATCTCATCTAATGCAGATTGTTTTATTGACGCAATGATATCTTTCTTTTTCATGTTTTCCCTCCTAACTTTTATTATATTTTTGCAACTTTTTGATTGCTCTATTGTAAATCCATAAAATTGTTCCTATAGGTTTGTTTAATGTCAAAGCTATATCTTTAAACTTTAAATTAGAGACAATTCTTAATAAAACTACTTGTTTTTCTTCTTCATCTAATGGCTTAACCATATCTAATACCATATAGTGTTCAGGATTACCTATTTTCTTGTCAAACAAATATTCATTTTCTTGTGGATTAATTATGCTCATTCTTTTTTCCTTGCGATAATAATCCAATGCGGTATTTTTCGCTATTTGTAATAACCATGCATAAAAATTTTTACCCTTTTTATATTGATGGATTTTTTGTATCATTTTCATATATGTATCTTGCATAAGATCTTCAGTTACTGCTCGGTTTCTGACAATAGATATAATCATTGAAAAAACACCTTTTTTAGTATTTTCATAAATCACTTCAAAGGCTTTGTTATCTTTTTCAATTAAGGAATCAATGTATTTATCATAGGAAATCAATATTCATCACTCCGTATGAATATTATAACATAACAAGCCTTTTTTAATAAGACGTACCTATTCAAATATTATACGTATTAAATCTCTTTTTTATTGGTGATAAACACATATAAATTTACGTATGTTATAATATAAGAAAACAAACAGGGGATAATTATGAAAAAAAGGCGAATTTGGGAATTAGATTTTACTAGAGGCTTTGCAATAATTATGATGGTTTTTGACCATTTGATGTTTGATTTATTAGGGATGAATTCATTTTTTGTAAACTTTAATGCAGTAAATAGACCCGGCTTTCTTTGGTTAAACCAATTAGCTAGGCTATATTGGAATTCACAGTTAAGATTCTACGGACACTTGTTTTTTGTATTTGTTTTTCTAATTGTGTCAGGAATTAGTTTTACTTTTGCAAAATCTAATTTAAACAGAGCTATTAAATTAATGATTATTGCACTTTCTATTTCAGTTATATCATATTTTATTGATGTATTTACAACTCTTCAATCATTTATTATCTTTGGCGTTATTCATATGTTCGCTGTTAGTATATTTTTAACATATATATTACGCAAAATTTGGAATAATGATTTATTTATCTTTGGACTTGGATTAATTATTATAATAATCGGGGTACATATCAAATTTTGGGAATTAAACTATATAACAAGTTTAAATTATAAGGATATACCTGGAATATTATTAGGAGTTAAGGCATATGGAGCTGATTATTTTGGGCTTTTTCCCTATTGGGGAATAATTATGATAGGTACAGTTATAGGTAATTTGTTTTATAAAAATAGATATACATTAATTCCTAATGTTAATCTATCATATAGAAATATAGTTTTAGTAGTTGGAAGAAATTCCTTGATTATTTTTATAACACACCAATTTATATTATTTGGAATACTAGTATTAATCGGTTTTTTATATGGATATCGTATTTAATAGGGGGAAAATATGAAATATAATCAAACATTATACAGTTCTTTACAAGACACAGCTTTGAAGTATCCCAATCGACCTGCTTTATTATTTATGAATAGATACATAGACTATCAAGTATTATTAAAAAAAATAGATGATTTAGCAGCTGGTTTTACTAATATTGGAATTAAAAAAAATGAAGTTATCACTTTAGCAATGCCAAATATTTTCGAAGCTATATTCTCTTTTTATGCTTTGAATAAAATTGGGGCAATTTGTCATATGGTTCATCCTTTGACACCAGTTATTCAAATGTCTAAATTTATGAAAACAACAAATTCTAAATATTTAATTATCCTAGATACTTTTTATCATCACTTTGAAACTCTTTTACAAGAAAAAGATAAGAAATTTATTTTAACTACTCCTGTAAATGAATTTAATAAATTAAAACAATTTGGATATAAATTAATAAATCGTTCAAAACTTAAACATATTGAGAAATCTAATAATATTCTATATTTAAAAGATTTATATATTCATAAAACAATAAAAGAAATCAAAATAAACCCAAAAGATACAGCTTTTTTATTACATAGTGGTGGAACCTCTGGAGAACCTAAAACAATAGAATTATCAAATTATTCTATTAATTTTCTTGCGAGTAAAACTTCATTTATTATGGGATTAACTGATTTTGAAGATAAACATATGTTAGCGGTTCTACCAATGTTTCATGGGTTTGGCTTGTGTATGGGAATACACGCTATGCTTATGTATGGAGGGGTAGATACTCTTATGCCTAAATTTTCAGCGGATGAAGCGGTTTCTTTAATAGAGAAAAACCAAATTAATTTTATTATAGGAGTACCTTCATTATTTGAAGCGTTGTTAAAACATCCAGAATTTCGTTCTCCAAATATAAAAAATTTATTACAAGCATATGTAGGAGGCGATTATGTTTCCGAGGACTTAAAAAACAGATTTGATAAGGTTATGAAATATTATTATTCTAATGCTAGATTACTAGAAGGCTATGGATTAACTGAAGCAGTCACTGTTTCGTGTGTTAATACTCTTAAAAATAACAAAGCTGGAACAGTAGGGAAACCATTACCTAATATCGATATGAATATAATCAACACTAAAACAAATGAATTTGTTAAAACAAATACCGATGGAGAAATAGTAGTTTCAGGGCCTACTATGATGAATGGCTATTTAAATGACAAAAAAGCCACTGAAAAAACTATAATTGAAATAAATAATAAACTATGGATAAAAACAGGTGATTTAGGATGTGTGGATGAAGAAGGATATATATGCTTTAAACAGCGTTTAAAAAGAATAATTAAGGTAAATGGCATGCCTGTTTTACCATCGGAAATCGAAAATTATTTAATGGGATTTGAAGAGATTTCTGAGGTTGCAGTTATTGGAATAGCTGATGAGTTAAAAGGTGCAAAAATTAAACTTTTTATAGTATGGAATCCCAAATTCAAATCATTATCAGATGACAAAATTAAAACTTTGATAAAAGAAAATATTAGCAATTACGCTGTACCTGAAATAATAAAAATTATGGATGAATTACCAAAAACAATTATTGGAAAAGCAAATATAATTGAGTTAGAAAAATTACAATAAAAAAAATCTAAAATAAAGTGAACCTCAATTAGTGGACATATAAAAAAGAATCTTGACTTAGGGTACACATTATTACACATTAAAAAAAGTAGACTCTTTTTTTAAAGTGTCTACTTTTAAGGGTTTATTTCAAAAAAAGTTTTTCTAAAATATTCTCTTATCCATATCTCTAAAGAAATATACAATTAGTTGAGAAATATATTCTTGAATTTTCCTGATATTGTTCACGTTTTCTTTAAAAACAAGGAATACAGCTTGAACAAAACTCTGTGCTAAGACAGTTAATAAATATCTGTCAAATTGTCTTGGATAGAAATCATTTACCTTATCGACAACTAATTCTTCAAGTTGATTTTTTACTTTTTGATAATGAGTTCCTTCTGAATTGTAAATCATTATAAAAACTTCTCTTGTATAAGGTTTCAATACATTGATTACATATTGAACCAATTGGTTTACATCATCCTCACTATCAATACGAGTAACATGAAGTTTTTGATCAAAACTCTCTAAATCATCGATAGCTCTTTCAGCTGGAAGTAAAATCTCATTGAATAATTCTTCTTTATTTTTGTAATAACGATAAATATTTCCTACGGTAATATTGGCATTCTCAGCTATTCTTTTCATGTTTGCTTTTTGAAAACCATTTTGGAAAAATTCAGTAATTGCACCCTCGACAATTGCATTTCTTACAGATTCTTTTAAGACTTGCATCATAGACCTCCTATTAATCCATATTTATAAGTAATAAATATATTATTTTGTAATTTCAATTATATAATATGATTTTTTAATTTGCAATCAATTTTATAACAAAACACAAAAAAAACACTAATTATATTTATTTTAAGACATATAATGGCATAATATTAGATTAAGATATATAATATATATGAAATTTAAAATATAAAACAATGGGGTTTGTTGACACAGGCCTAAATTTTGTATATAATTTTAATATGAATTAGGTTAGAAGGTGGATTTAATGAAAAAGTTTTTCGGGAATTTTTTTATCTTCATTATAGTTCTCTTAGTATCTTTAGCTGCTGTTCCTTGGAATAATTTAAGCCAATGGGGAATTACAGTTTCAGTACTAACGGATTATGAAATGTATATCAAAGGTGGAATCGGAGTTTTTGCCTTAATTATAAGTTTAATATATCTTTTTATTGCTAACAGTGAATATAAAGAATATGGATATGTAAATAAGATTACTAGCCGTGTTGCTTTTATACCTCTCTATATTTATGCTATAGGTATTATGATTTTTGGAGGGTTAATTAATTATTATATTTACATTGATTCGGCATCGACAACTAATTTGTTAATTCTTGCTTTTTTTGGAATAATAACTATAAATTTAATTGTTTATGGATATATCTTTATTAAACATTTTCGCGAGGAAACTAATGGTAAAAGAATAGCTTATTATATTTTATTATTCGAAATAGCGGCTTTAGCTTCAGCTATGACTTATTGGTTTTTCACTTATAAATTAAATAATTATTCGTCTATTGGAACTTATTATATGATTTTAATAGCTGGCGCGGGTATATTATTATACTTTATACATCTCATCGCTTGTTCATCTAATTCTAGGAAAAACCAAGAAATAGAAGAGATGGAAGAAGAAATAAATGATTTAACTAAAACAAATAAAAAACACAGGCCAAATAAACATAAGAAAACACTTCAAAAAGATGTAGTTACCAAAAACAATAAAAAAACAATGATTGTTTCGAACCAACAAACTATAGTTTCTTCAGAAGGCAATATTGATCCAACTAACTTGATTTATGAAGATGTTGCAGTTGATCCTGAATTCACTAAAACAATTGCTTCTGACAATAAACCAAATTCCATTGAATATTATATTGAAAAGCCAAAAATGTTTAAATCATTAGATCCAACATTTGATGAATTAGTTGCCCATGTAAGAGAAATGCCTGATGTAGTAACTAAACTTGATGATGATAGAATAACATTTTATGTTGATAGAAAACCGTTCTTAGTTTTAATGAATCTAGGGAATTATTATCGCATGGTATTTAAATATGATCTTGAAAAAGGCATTCGATTAATCATTAAATATCCGACGATATCTAAAAATAAGAGTACGAGAGAAGAATTATGGTTTAAAGCTAATAACTATGGTGATATTCCAAAAGATATTATTTATCAAATAGTTAAATATTCATATGATAATGTAAATGCTTAAAGCAACTTAAAAAAGTTGCTTTTTTCTAAAAATATTTACTAAACTAATTGAATGTAAGCCCTTCCCATGTTATTATATAAAAGAGGTGATGAAATATGAGTGTCAAAGAAGTTGAAGCACTTAAACAGGCAATAATCGATAAGAAAAAAAAGCTAACAAAAAAGACTTTAAAAGAGATTTGTGAAGAGTTTGATAAAAGTTATATTTATGAATCTACAAGTTTTGAAAATGGAGATTTTACATATGAAGATGTAGTATTTCTATTAGAAGATCATTCGAGACAATTTCCTGATAAAAGCGAAGCTGTGAGAAAAGCTATTATAAATAATTTTCATGCAATACAAAGAGTACATCGTTTAGTTTCTGAAGGTGTACAATACGATGAAAATATTGTAAAAGATCTTCATCAAATTTTGGTTGAGGGAATTATTGTTGGTGGAGTATATCGCACAAGAGATTTGTTTATATTAGGTGCTAAACATGTACCACCTACTTATTTAAAAATTTATAGTAAAATGGATCGTTATTTCGCTGATCTTAATAATCCTGAATTAAAAGGATTAAAAAAAGCAGCTTTTGCTCATTTGCAGATATTAAAAATATATCCATTTATGGATGCTAATGGAAGGTTAGCTAGATTATTATTAAACTATCAGTTAGAATTAGAAGGGTTTTTGCCAATTTCTATCACCAGAAGTATAAGAGATAATTATTACAATGCTATTGATGAATATAAAATAAACAAAAAAATAGAACCTTTTACAGAATTTATAGCTTCACTCGAAGAAATAAGAATAAAAGAATTTTTAGAGAGGAACTAATCTCTCTTTTTCACGGAGGCAAACATGATATATGTAAAATACCCATCTAATAAGACTGAGAGATTGTCTTTTTATTTATCTACGGAAGAATATATTGCAAAGCATTACCCAAAAAACGATTATTTCTTTATGTGGCAGGTTAAGCCAACTGTTATTTTTGGAAGAAATCAATTAATTAAAAATGAAGTGAACTTAGACTATGTTAAAAGAAACAACATTGAATTTTATCGTAGAAAGTCCGGTGGAGGATGTGTTTATTCAGACCCATCAAATATAATGTTTTCCTATATCACCCCAAAATTAAATAAGGACTTTGTTTTCACTAATTATATAACCAGAATTGTGACTTTATTGAGAAAATTAGAATTAAATGCTGAATTTTCGGGTAGAAATGATATATTAATAGATGGTATGAAAGTATCTGGAAATGCATTTTACCGCGTTAATAATTGTTCTATTGTACATGGGACAATGCTTTATGACACTGATATCAGTGTCATGGTAAAAGCAATAACTCCAGATAATGAAAAATTAATTTCTAAAGGTATTGATTCTGTAAGAAGTAGGGTTACTAATATAAAAGATCATATAGATATTTCTATTGAAGATTTTAAACAGTATTTTTATGATAATTTATGTGAAGAATCAATCACTTTAAATAACAAAGATATAAAAGAAATTCGTAAAATTGAAAAAACATATTTAAACCCTGATTTTATCTATGGTAAAAATCCTAATTATACAATAAAGAAAAAAGGTAAAACTAAGGCAGGAATAATTGAAATAACTCTTAATATTAAAAATAATATTGTAAAAAATCTTGATATGTTGGGAGATTATTTTATTATAAAAGATATCGATGAATTCGTTGGTTTATTTAAAAACATTGAATTTAATAGAGAAGCATTTGCTTCTGTATTGAAATTTAATGATATAAAGAACTATGTCTATAACTTAGAAACTAAAGAATTTTTAGATATTATATTTCAATAAATTTGATATAATAAATTAGAGGTGTAAAAATGGAAAATATTAAACGCACGTGTTTATATAAAAAACACGTAGAATTAAATGCAAAAATAGAAGATTTTGCAGGCTTTTTAATGCCGATTGTATATGATTCAATTAAAAATGAACACAATGCAGTTCGTGAACATGTAGGTATGTTTGATGTTAGTCATATGGGTGAATTTTTAATAAAAGGGAAAGAAGCTACAGCTTTTGTAGATTATGTATTTTGTAATGAAATTCTTTCAAAGAAATCTGGATCAGTTACTTATGGTATGATGCTTTATGAAAATGGTACAATTGTCGATGATTTATTAGTCTATAAAATGAATGACGAAGAATACTTTTTCGTTGTAAACGCAAGCAATATCAGTAAAGATTATGATTGGGTAGTTTCACAAACAGAAGGCTTTGATGTTACTGTTGAAAATCTATCAGATGATTATTCAGAAATTGCTATTCAAGGGCCAAATGCAGAAAATAAAGTAAAAGAATTATTAGGAATCGATTTAAATAATTTAGAATTCTTTCACTTCAAGCACTATGAATATGAAAGATATAACTTATTAATATCTAGAACCGGATACACTGGTGAAGATGGATTTGAGATTTATGCTAATGATGCAGCTATTTTGAAATTATGGGATATATTTATTGAAGGAAATGTGACACCATGTGGGTTAGGTTCAAGAGATACATTGCGTTTTGAAGCCGCTTTACCTTTATATGGACATGAAATATCAGATAAAATCACACCACTTGAAGCTGGATTAAAATTTTTCACTAAAATTAAGTTAAAATCTAATTTTATTGGAAAAGATTCTTTATTAAAACAAGAAGAGACTGGTTTAACAAGAAGATTAGTTGGAATTGAACTTAAAAAAAGAGCTATTCCTAGAGCTGGATATGAAATATATTTTAATGGGTCATTAGTTGGAGTAGTTACTACGGGATATTTATCTATAAGTCTAGATAAACCAATTGCGATGGCTTTAATAAATCGTCCATACACAAAAAAAGATACTGAAATAGAAATCAAAATTAGGAATAAGATGATACCTGGTTTTGTTAGAGATAAAAAATTCTTAACAAAAAATTACAAAAAATAAAAGGAGATTAATATGAGCGAGATTTTAAAAGGTTTACTTTATTCTGATGATCATGAATGGGTAAAAAAATTAAATGATGAAGAAGTTTTAATAGGAATTACTGATTATGCTGTTAAGCAATTAGGAAGTATTGTTTTTGTCGATTTACCCGAAGTAGGAGATCAAATAGAAGTACAAAATGAATTTGGAGCTGTAGAATCTGTAAAAGCTGCATCTGATTTAGTTTCACCTATATCAGGTGAAGTATTAGAAGTGAATGAAGATGTTATTGGTGAACCAGAAATGGTTAATAAAGATGCATATGGTACTTGGTTTATAAAGGTTAAGCTTCAAGATCCAAAAGAATTGGATAAATTATTAAGCGCAAAAGAATACGAAGACATATTATAGTGAGGTAAGTTATGTTTAAATACTTTCCGCATACCAAAAGCGATATTGAATTGATGCTGAAAGAAATGAATATTTCATCAATCGATGAATTGTTCAGCACTGTTCCAAAAGATGTTTTTTTAAAGAAAGAATACAATTTAAAATCATCAATGTCTGAACAAGAAGTAAGAAATTATTTTAAAGAATTAGACAAAGAAAATCAAGAATTGGTTATTTTTTCAGGGCTTGGCTTATATGATCACTATCAACCAGCTGTGATAGACGCCATTACATCGCGTCAGGAATTTTTAACATCATATACAC
>CAZSZZ010000017.1:0-16124 GCA_964611005.1 uncultured Candidatus Izemoplasmatales bacterium
CTAAAAATCCTATTATAGCGATAACAGAAATTTCTAAAGCATTCATATAATTCCTCTTTTTTAATATATGATACATAAGAAAACAGATTTTGTCAAACAACAATGGCTACCTAAATTTTAGGTAACCATTATTACTATAAATTATTCTTTTTATCAAAATATTTTTTTAAATACTCTTTAATTAGAGGTAAATCTTCTTTCTTCATTGGTTTACATAATTCAGGCTTAGCTTCTCCTGATAATAAACCTATAGCCATCTCTTTACATCCGGGGTATCCACAAGCCCCACAATTATATTTAGGTAATAACTCGACTACTTCTTCAATACTTGGATCTTCCTCAACATAGAATACTTTACCAACAATATATATTAATACTCCCAAAATAAAGCCTATTCCAGCTAAGGTTATAGCGGGCAATAGAATATTCCACATTATATAATTCCTCCAAACCTACTAAAAATAATTGCTAAAATAGACGCAACAATTAAAGCGATTGGTATCCCTTGAAAGGCTTTTGGAACGGGTGCTTTATCAATTCTTTCGCGTAACATTGAAAATATATACATTACAAAGATAAAGCCAAGTCCTATGAATGTTGTATAAACAACAGTTTCCAAAAAATTATTTCCTTTTGTGATGTTTAATAAAGCGACTCCAAGTACTGCGCAATTTGTAGTAATTAAAGGTAGATAAATTCCTAAACCTTTATATAAAGCAGGCGAAACTTTTTTGATAAAAATTTCTACCATTTGTACAAGTGAAGCTATAACTAAAATAAATACTATTGTACGCATATATTCAATATTAAGAGCTTCAAGAACATATTTATATAATACCCATGTAACAGTGCTGGAAATTAACATAACGAAAATAACAGCGAATCCCATACCTAATGCATTACTTCTCTTCTTAGAAACTCCAAGGAAGGGACAAATTCCTAAAAATTGACTTAAGATAATATTTTCAGTGATAAAAGCTGTAAAAGCTAAAGCAATGATTTTATCCATTTGTCGCAACTCCCTTCGCTTTATTTTCTTTTCGTTTATTACCAATAGCTACCAACGCAGCTAAAATTAAACCAAATGATAAAAACGCTCCAGCTGGTTGAACAAACAATCCCATTGGTTCCATATGAAGAAAATCAAAAATTGATTCAAGATGAATAACCGCATTTCCCCATACAGTTATTGTTCCTTTACCAAGAAACTCTCTAAACACACTAATAATAACTAAAGCTGATGTAAATCCTAAAGCCATTCCTATTCCATCAATCACTGAATCAACTGGTTTGTTATTAGAGGCAAAAGCTTCTGCTCTTCCTAGAATAATACAGTTAACAACAATCAGGGGAAGAAATACTCCTAAAGAATTATATAAATCTATCAAATAAGCATGCATTAGCATTTCAACAATTGTAACTAAAGTTGCAATAACTACAATATATACAGGAATACGAACAGGTTTTACAAGTTCCGCAAGTTTAGGATTACTCATAATCAATGAAACAGTAAAGTTTGATAAAACTAACACGAAGAATACTCCTATTCCCATTCCTAATGCGTTTTCTAAACTAGTTGTTACTGCTAATGAAGGACACATTCCTAATACTGATACAAATAATGGATTTTCACTGAATATCCCTTTTAAAAAGTTTTCTTTTTTAGTCATTCAAACCACCTCCAAAATCAGATACAACTCTATCAGAGATAATTATAAAACAATCTCTAATAGCTGTAGAGGTATAGGTAGCTCCTGCTATTGCATCAAAATCATTTAAGTTAGTTATATCAGTTACATTGTAATCATGATGAACAAAATCATCATTAATTGGAGGGTTTTCTTTTTGACTTACAATAGTATATCCTTCAACGCTATAATCATTGTTAATAGCTATTAACATTGTAACATCACCATTATATCCAGCTGCGCTAACCAAATATATTAAAGCTCCAATTTGATCATCTGATTTATTAGTTAGTATATAAATTGTATCTAATCCGTCAGATTCTATATTTTCTTCTGTGATTACATAATTATCTAAATCATAAAAATTTTCAAGAGATTCATATACAATATTTTGTTCAATCTCTTCTATTTTAGGGGCTGTAAGTGAATTTACAACCGCAAGTAATGTTCCACTAATAATTCCTAATATTAGTAATACTAAGCCTGATTTTAATCCACCATTCATATTAATAGCCTCCAATCATGGAAACCTATATTTAAATTAAATAATGATTGGCCTGTGTAAATTACATGTCTAAAATACATTCCACCAAATACGAATACCAATATCAAGGCTAAAACCAATGAAAGAATTAACCAGTTTTTTTGAAAATATTGTTTCATATTATATCACCCCACTTATTCTGATTATCGGTAATATAATTGTTGTATAAACTGAACCCGCTTTAGCAACTGCATAAAATCCAATAGCTATTAAGATAATAGCCAAAGTAGCTATTTTTCCCCAAACAGGTTTTTTCCATCTATTAGCTCTTATAATACCGGTATATTTATCAATAGGTAATGTAAATATATTCATTAAAAGAATTGAAGTAGCTACACCTTCAGGTAAATTTCCAACATATCTAAACAAAACTGTTAGTACAGCTAACATTAATGCAAAATATATCTTTCCTATTGGATTGCTAGGAGTTGTGACCGGTTCGGTCGCCATAAATACGGCTCCGTAAACTAAACCACCACTAAAGATTGCATATAATGGGAACCAGATACCTGTTTCTCCATTTAAAGCTCCAACTATCCAAGATAATAAGAAAAACGCTCCTACATAGATTAAAGGTGTGAACCACTTGATTACTTTCCGGAAGCTAAGCCATAAATAACTGATTATGATTACCAAAACGGAAGTCTCTCCTAATCCTCCAGGAGTCATTCCAATAAAGAAGTTCCATAAATTTCCATAAGGTGCGACTACAGAAGCATAGGTTAAATTACTGCCAGATAATGTCACAAGAGGTGTCGCTCCTGCGTAAGCATCTACTAATACTTCTGAAGCATTAAAATATCCTCCTGCAGCGGTAATAGCTCCCATAAATCCAAATTTAATAATAGCGTATCCTAATAATGCAGGATTAAATATGTTTTTACCAAATCCACCGAATAACATTTTTGCGACAATGTTTCCAAAAAATACTCCAATCATCAAAACCCAAATAGGAGTGTACATAGGACTCATTAATGCAATAAGCAATCCCGGAATAACGGAATATGATATAGATAGTTTATCCATTAAAGGTTTTGTTTTTCTTAATTGAGAATCGGTTATATAGAAGAAAATAGCTTCCATTAATATCGATGAAACACCTCCTACAAAAACATAGAATAATGGATATAGCATTCCTAAAACATCTGTATTACCATCAATATAAACTTGAATTCCGTTTTTATACCAAGCAAATAAAATAACAGGTATAAGCGCAATAATAAAATCACGCATAATAATATTAGTGCCTTCACCTTTTTGATCTGCAATTCTTAGATAGGGTGCATTACCTCCAGCAAATCTAGCCATTATTTCGCTCCTTTCCTAAGTAAGTCCTTAGCTTTAGATACAGCATTTGAAATTTCTCTACGAGAAGGACATACATATGAACACAAGCCACATTGAATACAATTATTGGCATTTAAAGCTTTAATTAGACTTAAATCTTTGTAATCTAAAGCATTTTTAATTTCAGTAGGCGTTAAATAAGCGGGACAAATATCTGCGCATTTACCGCAACCCATACATTCAACTTGTAATTTTGCGGGTATAGATTTAACAATAACTCCGCCTAAAGTATCACTGACTATTAAATCATCAATGAAAATAGCCTTACCGGTCATTGGTCCACCTGCTATATAGTTTGCCTTAGCAGGCACTATATCCTCTGTATATCCGCCACATTTTTCTATTAATTCACTTACTTTTGTGCCTATAGGTACATAAAAGTTTCGCGGTTCTTTTATTCCTTCACCCGTAATTGTAATAGGCCTTGAAATAAGAGGAATATTATGTTCTACAATATCTGAAAATGAGATAGCTGTACTTGAGTTATTCACAATAACTCCAACTTCACTTGGTAATCCAGTGTAGGTTTTTCCAGTAACGCGTTCAATAATATATTTTTCCCAACCTGCTGGATAGACATCTTCAATTTCAAATAATGAAATGTTTTCATAATTATTTATAAAATCGTTCAATGATAATTTAATTCCTTTATTATAATTTTTATAAACTATTACCCCCTTTTTGGCATTAGCAGCTTTCATAAAGTATTTTAAACCTTTTAAAAGTTTTTCAGGATGTTTAATAATAAAAGAATAATCACATGTCAAATATGGTTCACATTCTACCGCATTGATAATTACTGTATCAATGTTTAGTTTAGTTTGATATTTGATATATGTAGGAAATCCTGCTCCGCCTAACCCAGTTAAGCCAGCATTTTTCATTAAATCAATTAAATCTTCTCTAGTCAAGGAATCGATAGTTTTGTTAGGTTGTATAGAGGGATCTAAATTGTTCTTGAAATCATTTTTGATTTCAATTGCATTAACCATCTTCCCACTTGCATGCCATACTTTCTTAATTGCAGTTACAGTTCCACTGATTGATGAATGAACATTCATTTCCCCAAAACCTTCTCTAATTGCTACAACTTGTCCGACTAAAACATTATCTCCAACTTCTACTTTGGATATTAAAGGACCAATGTTTTTGATTAAGTGTATGTACACATATTCTGGGTTGAAATATTCTTCTAATGATAGTTTTTTAGACATAGCCTTTCTACCATCAATATGAATTCCATGTGTTCTTTGAAATATCATTTGTATCCTCCATTTATGAAAATTATTCCATCAAACATTATAACACATTAAATGTTACATACCAAGATGAAATTTGTTACTTATTAGTTATTAATTTAAAAAATAATCTTTAATTAAATCAATTGCGATTTTTATTTCTTCTTTGTTAACATCATAATGCGTTACAAAGCGAAATACTCCTTCATATGGTAAAATTTTAACTCCTTTTTTTAATAAATATTTATCTAACTGATATTTTTTATCACTATTAATATCAAAAAATACCATATTTATATCTCTTTGTGATTCATCGATATTAATTCCTGGAATTTGACGCAATAATCCTTCCATATATTTAGCATTTTCATGATCAATATATAAGCGTTTAGACATTTTTTCAACCGCAATTTTAGCTGCAGCAGCTAAAATTCCAATTTGTCTCATTCCTCCGCCCATTATTTTCCTCTTAATTCTAGCTCTGTCTATAAATTCTTTATCACCTACTAAAACTGTACCCACTGGCGCTCCAAGAGCTTTTGATAAACATACACTAACTGTATCTGCATATTTACAAATTTCTTTAGCTTTGACATTTAAAGCTGTAGCTGCGTTGAATATTCTAGCTCCATCAAGATGAACAGCTAATTTATGTTTTTTGGCAATTTTATAAACTTTAGCCATATAACCTACTGGTAATACCTTACCACTATAAGCATTTTCTATACAAATTAGTTTTGTTTGAGTTGTGGAAATAGTTCTTTTTTTAATTATTTTCTCTAGCTTAGATAAATCCCATATTCCATAATTACTTTCAAGAGTAAACAATTGAACAGAAGATATAATAGGTGAAGCTCCGGATTCATGCTGAACTATATGTGCGTCTTGGTCAACTATTACTTCATCTCCTTGTTGACAATGTGTAAATAAGGATAATTGATTAGAAAATGTACCAGATGGTACAAAAACACCAGCTTCTTTTCCTAAAGTTTTCGCAATATAATCTTCTAGTTCATTCATCAATAAATCATCGGAAAAAACATCGTCACCTACTGGCGCTTTAAACATCGCTTCTCTCATTTCTCTTGTTGGAGTTGTTACTGTATCACTTCTTAAATCGATATATTTCATTACTCAGCTATCCTTTCTTGATATTTTTTTGAAAGTTCGAGTATTTTTGTGTAAAAATCTTCATATAAATCTAAAAAATCATAATTAGATACTTCACTAATGTTTTTATTAATGATTTCTTTTTCTCTTTCTAAATCAAAAATAGGCAATTGATTTTCAAATTTATATTCTGCTATTTTCTTAACAATTTGCATTCTTTTTATAAATAGATTCTGCATATTCTTATCTATTATATCTATCTCTTTTCTTAGCTTTTCCATTTAATCACCTCAACATTTACATTTTTATTTTATCACAATTATTTAAGTTCATAAACATTTAATCAAATTATCTATAAAATAAAAGAAAAAGCCTCTGAAAGGCTAATTCTTATTGGTTATTTTTTAAATATTTGTTTGTCGTTATAGCAACGTGGGCTCCGTCACTTGTAGCTTTTGCAATTTGTAATAAACCACCAATGCAGTCTCCAGCAGCAAATAGCCCTGGAATATTAGTCATATAATCTTTATCTACAACTATATAATTATTTTCTAGAAACGCTCCCATTCTCAATGCAAAATCCGATGCAGATGGTGACCCAAGAGCTACAAATAAAACATCTACATCATAGGTTTTATTTCCAGCAATTACTTGATTTATTAGTTCATCACCTTTGATTTCTTGAATAGAATCAAATACAACTGGTTTATCAACTTCTACTTCTAAATTCATTCCATCAGTAAAAATAGTAATGTCATCGCTGAAGTTTTTAAGAACATCAAGTTCTTCTTTCATAAATTCTTTATTGCCAACTAAACCGATTTTCTTATTTCGATATATAAATCCATCACATACAGCACAGTAAGAAATACCTTTACCAATATAATTCTTAAACCCTTTAGCTTTTAAATTAGCTTGGGTTTTTCCTGTCGCTAATATAACGGTTTTCGCTTTGTATTCTCCCTTAGTTGTCTTAATAACAAAATCATTGAAACTATCAATTCCTATTACTTCATCTTTAACAATTTCGACTCCAAGTCTTTTTGCTTGATTGATTCCTCTTTCTAATAATTTAGGACCTGTAATTGTTTCTTCAAATCCATAGTAATTATCAATATGTTTTGTTTTTCCTAAGGCTCCGAAATCCTTCATTATTAAAAGAGTTTTTCTTTTAAATCTTTGCAAATAAATAGCGGAGGTTGCTCCCGCTGGTCCTCCACCTATTACTATTGTGTCGTACATCAATTATAAACCTAAACGTCTCTTAAGATCTTCTTTTCTCATCAAGCCAATTACTTGGTCTTTTACTTTACCATTTTCAAATAAATATACTGTAGGAATGCTTGACACTCTAAATTGATTTGCTAAATATCCTTCTTCATCGACATTTACTTTAGCTATTTTAAGTTTACCAGCCATATCTTGTTCTAATTCTTCTAATACAGGTGCTAACATAAGGCAAGGTCTGCACCATTGTGCCCAAAAATCAACTATAACTGGTACATCTGATTCTAAAACTTCTTTTTTGAATGTTTCTGTTGTAACTTTTACTGGCATAATTAAATTCCTCCTATTAAAATTTCCTATTTATTTTAACAAATATTATTGTTTATTCAAAATGATTTGCTTAAAAATTGTTTTCGTCTAAACGAAAGATAATCCAATCATCTAACGATTTCGCTTTTTTCTTTTTATAAAAGCCGATTGCTGGTTTATTCCAATTTAAACAAACCCACTCCATACGTCCGCAATTATTTGTTTTTGCTTCTTCTATTAAAGTATCAAATAATTTTTCTCCAATTCCTTTGGAACGATATTCTGGAAGAATAAATAAATCTTCTAAATACAATCCCTTTTTGCCTTTAAATGTAGAAAAATTATAGAAATATAATGCAAACCCTACAGGCTTTTCATTAACAAATGCTAGATATACAAAGGCATTTCTCTTTATAAATAATTGTTGTTCTAAAAGATTTTCAGTAGCTTCAACTTGATTTAATAATTTTTCATATTCTGCTATTCCTTTGATTAAGTCTAAGATAACAGGAACATCAGATATCATTGCTTTTCTTATTTCAATTTCCATTTACTTTCCTCGTTTTAGTTTTAATAATTCTATATATTCATTATATATTCTTTTTGCTAAATCTATCCGTTTTATATTTGAGGTATCAATTACTAAATCAAGTCCTTCTATTTTTGTTAAATCAAAGTCCATTCTATCAGATATAATTCTCTTTTTAATATCTTTCATTTTATCTTTTCTTTCTTTCATTCTCGCTATACGAACAGATTCATCAGTTTTTAGAAAAATAGCGACTATTGGACAAGGATTTAATTCTAATAATGATTTTAAACCTTGTGGTTCTAAAATGATAAACTTGTCATCTCCTAATTCGTTTTTAGGAGTTCCATAATAATTATCATTATATTTAGCTGTTTCAATAAAATAACCTTTTTTTTCTGATTTTAAAAACTTTTCTTTTGTAAAAAAATGATAGTCAAATCCATCAATTTCGTTAACTCTTTTTTTTCTTGTAGTACATGTAACTACGCGCGAAATAGGATATTGATTAATCATTATTTTAGCTACTTCTGTTTTACCTGATGCACTTGGGCCTATTAATACTAACATCTAAGCTTCCTCCTACCTATCAATATACATTATATCAAAAATTTCTATATATAAAACCTAAAAATATAAGTTATTACAAGTTTAACATTATTTGCCAAAACCAAGGAAAAGTAGTATAATATCTAAAGTATTTTTGCTATTCTTAAAAGGTAGGTATCTTTAATGAAAAAAAGAAAAATCACACCACTTTCGGTGATTGTATTAAGCTTTTTGGGAATTATTATTATAGGAGTGTTTTTATTTAAACTTCCTATATCCACTCAAACAGATGAAACTTTAACTTGGATTGATTCTATTTTTCTATCCACTTCTGCAGTTTGTGTAACAGGTCTTTCAACTATACCTGATTTATCTATCACTCTATCAGTATTCGGTAAATTTGTATTAGCTTTATTAATACAAATTGGTGGAATAGGAATAGTTACAATTGCGATTTATATTTTAGTTGTACTTGGAATTAAAATCGGGGTAACTGAACGTTATATTATAAAAGAAGCTTTAAATCAACATTCATTATCTGGAGTTGTTCGACTTGTAAGATCTATTGTAATAACGACTCTAATTATCGAGTCTATTGGTATGATTATTAATTTTACTGTTTTTATCCAAGATTTTAGTTTTTGGAAAGCGTTAGGAATTTCCGCTTTTCATTCTATATCATCCTTCAATAATGCTGGTTTTGATATTTTAGGTAGTTCATCATTACAGGCTTATAGTTCTAATTTATTGCTTAATTTTAACACAATGATTTTAATTGTTATTGGTGGTATTGGTTTTATTGTTATTCGAGATATATTGAATAAAAGAAAATGGTCTGCTTTAAGTTTATATTCAAAAATAGTTTTAAAAACTACTTTATTTCTCATTGTAACCGGCACTGTAATCATTAAATTATTTGAATATAATACAATTACTTGGTTAGAAGCTATATTTCAAAGTATTACCACAAGAACAGCTGGTTTTTCAACAATAAACATAAATATGTTTTCTTTTTCTACCCTTACAATCATTATGATATTTATGTTTATAGGTGCCTCACCTAACTCTACTGGTGGTGGTATTAAAACTACAACATTTTATATTATGTTCCGTTCAATTATAAGTTTCTTAAAGGGAAAACCCATTATTATTAATAAGAGAAGAATTGGTTCTGAATCTAGAACAAAAGCCTTTACTTTAGCTGGCTTGGCTTTAACTTCTATCATAATTGTATTTATTATTTTAGTCCGGGTTGAAGCGAAGAACCCTTATTCTGAAATGACTTTTCTTAAAATGCTATTTGAAACATTTAGTGCTTTTGGAACTGTAGGACTTAGTATGGGTATTACTCCATATTTAATGCCTACATCTAAAATATTATTATCATTACTAATGTTTTTAGGTAGACTTGGCCCTATTTCCATATTTGGTTTAATGAATAAAAATTGGGGAGTTCCTCAAGTATCTAATATAGAATATGCTAGAGAAAAAATAATTATTGGTTAAATAAAATACCTCTGTTCAAATGAACAGAGGTATTTTTTATACATGAAATCTTTTCTGAAATTCCTCTTTAATTAATTTTGGAAAGAAAAATATAATAAATAAAAGAATAGATACAGCTACTAAAAAAGCAGAAACAGCTGGCCATAAAATAGTTACTATATTAACAAAAGCTAAAATAATAGGTACTAAAGAAAATACAATAATAATTAATAGATAAAAGAAGTAATCTCTATAATTGAGTCGTTTTGCCCAAATGATTACAGATATAGCTAAGTTACAGCTCAGTAACAGTAATGGCATAATATAGTTTAATGACCAGCCATTGTTTTCTGGAATTGTTTCAAAGTCAATAAATATTAATAATCCTATTAACAAAACTGTAAGTGTAGCTAATCTAAAAGCAACATTTCTTTTAGAAAACACCCCAACTCTAACTAAAAACCAAAAATAAACTATTCCACTAATAGGTATTAAGGACCAATAACTACCATTAAATCCTACCCAATTGATAATAATTAAAGAGATAATGGATAAAATTGTAATATACATAATCACTTTTTTTGTTGTAGGTAATACCGTTCTTCTATAAGATATTTTATCTGGATATATTTCTTTAATTAAATCATCGTTTTCACCTTGTAAAACCTGATGACACAAAGGACAATATTGATGGTTTGTTATTATTGTTATATTACATTTGTCACAATATTTCATATAAACTCCTCCACATAATTGCTTTCTATTAAAACATCTAAGCCCTTATCAGTAAAGTGTCTAAAAAATTCTTTTTCTATATTTGTCTCTAAAATGGAACGAGTGAATGTGATTTTTAATTTATCTTTATATGATATTATTCCACAATTAACTGTATTAAATTTACCAGAATATACCGCAAAAGTTATGTCGTTAATATATGGTTCAATAGATTTAGGAAATTCAACTTTTCCTATATTTGTTAAACTCATTGTGTTTAATTTCATTCCTAACATATTATACCCTATTTTTAGAGCATATCTCTTAATAAAATATGGCATAAGTCTAAAAATTATCTTTTTTTCAAGCGCAACATTTTCACTCATTTTGCGTATTAATTCTTCTTTTTTTATTCCTTCACTAAATTGATTTTTAACTAAATCAAACAATTCTTCAAGGGTAATATCATCTCTAGACATTACCATATTTGTTTTAAGAAAATAAGAAAAATTACGAAGTGTTTCTGAAGGAAAATGTTTTCTTAAATTTATAGGAACAAATATCTTAACTGGAGCTTTATTGCTTTTAAGATGAGTTCTATAGCGTATTTGAGTAGTATATATTGTATACATCATTAAAGCAGTAATATATTCAGTTATTGTTAGGTTTTTATTTCTCGATAACTTTAATAGTTCTTGAGTGCTAATCGTCCCAGATATCAAACCTGTATTATTATTTGGCAATAACGTACCTTTGATTCTATAAGCTCTTTTTTCAGGTACATGTTTTCTATTCTTTTTATTATAATATTTTTCGTTAGCGTCTTCGTATTCTTCTTGTATAGATTTTTCAAACTTAGTTTTAATCATATTATCTGGCGAAACATGATAACCCTTAAGTTTTAAATATTCATAGACTAACGACTTTAATAGAGTAATTACACCGCTACCATCTGCTAAAGCATGAAACATTTCTATCGCAACTATATTATTTCGATAAAGGATTTTAAATAAATAATAATTATTTTCTCTAAAATTAATTGCTGAACAAACATCATGTGTCATTTTCGTAATTTGAAATGGTTTTGTATTGTAATCGAGATAACTCCAAAATAAGCCTTGTTTCAAGCAAACTTTAAACATAGGAAAACGCTCCAAAATTCCTAATGAAGCCATTTGAAGTAAATCTGGATTTATTTCTTCTTTTAATGCTATTTGTATTCTAAATGTGTTTGTTTCTCTTTGGTTTGATATTTCTGGAAATATTTTTCCAGAATTGTCTAATTTAAACCAACTTGTTAATTTATTACTCATTTTATTTCTCTCTTAATTTCTTATTTAAATATTCTTCTATTATTTTCCAAACGGTTCTACTGGAAGACATTTTATTAAATGCTAGGGGAAAAACATGAAACATTCCCTTAAAATTATAAACTTCTATTTCGTTATAATTTTTGGCTAAATCAGCAATATCTAAGGTATCAGATAATAATATTTCATCACCACCTACAAACATTAACATATCTACAAATTCTTTATAATCACCATATCTAGGTGATATATATGGATTTTTAACATCTTTTCCTTGAGTATAAGCTTCTACATCTAAAGGTTTTGTATTATTACCTAAAAGAAGATCTTTGTATTTATTTTCTTCATGTGATTTACCATTCATAGCTAAATTTGTCCATGGAGACATTGTAATTAGAGCTTTTGGTAAAGGAATTAGATGATCTCGCAAATATAGGGTTAAAGCGATGGCTAATCCACCTCCAGCTGAATCTCCAGCTATAATAATATTACTAGATTTATATCCTTTGTTTAATAAATATTTATATAAACTAACAGACTCATTTAGCGCAGCTGGATATGGATGAGTTGGCGCTAAACTATATCTTGGAGAGAAGACTGTTAGATCTTTTTTACAACCAAGATATGTTTTTGCGACTTTGCGATAAGTATCATTATATTCTAATACATAAGCGCCACCATGTAATTGAATAAGTGCATATTTATCTTTAGAATCCACTAAAGATATCTTTTCTACAATTAATCCATTTATATTTAACTTTTCAAATAAAACATTATCTGGATAAGTATAGTTTTCAGAAAGTTTTGATGTATAAATAAACTTAAAATTAACTAAGCTGTGTTCTTTTACCGAATTTAGTTTAGAAGCTTTTTGTAACATCCAAACTCCAAATTTATCACTCATTGATTGTTCATAGATATTATATTTTAGCATATACTCACCTTATTAATTTATTATAACATAGAAAAATGTTTTAACTGTGATTATCAGATTATTTTCTTCTTTTCGCTTAATAAATGTTCTGTTATAGTATATAATGTAAATATAATAATGAAAGATGGTGAAAATCATGAAAGTTCTTGAAAGGTTTTTAAAATATGTTGAATTTGATACACAGTCAGAATTAGAATCTGATACTTATCCTTCTACTTTAAAACAACTTGAATTAGCCAAGTATTTAGAAGAAGAATTAGAAAATCTAAATACAAAAGCTGTTATTAATAAATATGGATATGTTATTGCTAGAATACCAAGTAATATAGAAAAGAAAGTTCCTACAATTGCATTCATTTCACATATTGATACTTCTCCAGATGCATCTGGGAAAAATGTGAAACCAAGAATTGTTAAAAATTATGATGGTAGAGATATAATTCTTAATGAAGACAAAAACATGATATTAAAACCAAGTGTTTTTCCTTCTTTAAGATATAATATCGGACATGATTTAGTCGTTACTGATGGTTCAACCTTGTTAGGGGCAGATGATAAATTAGGTGTTGCAGAAATCATGACTGTAGCTGAATTTATAAATAATAATCCTTCATTTAAACACGGAGAAATCGTTATTATCTTTACTCCTGATGAAGAAGTTGGAAATGGTACTAAGTATTTAGAAATAAAAGATATTTCTGCGGATTTTGGATATACTTTAGATGGAAGTAAAGTAGGAGAAATCGCTTATGAGAATTTTAACGCTGCCGGCGCTAAAATAACTATCTTAGGTAAATCTGTTCATCCTGGTTCAGCCAAAAATAAAATGTTAAATTCAATTAAGGTAGCTTATGAATTCGATGAATTTTTACCTAAATATATGCGACCCGAAACTACTGAAAATTATGAAGGATTTAATCATTTAATACAAATAAAAGGTACCGTGGAAAAAACCATTATGAATTATATTATTAGAAATCATAATCGGGATTTATTTGAATCGCAAAAACATTTTTTTGAATTTGCTTGTGAGACAATAAATAAAAAATATGGAGACCGAACTTGTATTTTAGAATTAGAAGATTCATATTTCAATATGGCTGAAGTTATAAAGAAACATCAATATGTTGTCGATATAGCTATTAAGGCAATTAAAGAAAGTAATATTTCTCCTATAATTGAACCTATAAGAGGCGGCACTGATGGCGCAAGACTTACTTATATGGGTTTACCTTGTCCTAATTTAGGTACTGGTGGATATAATTTCCATGGGCCTTATGAATACGCTTCCGTTCAGGAAATGAACAAAGCTGTTGAGATTGTAAAGAAAATCATTGAAAAAACAACTAAGTTATAGATTTAATTAAATTTGATTTAAAGAGTAGATGTTTTTGTACATCTACTCTTTTTATGCAAAAAAAAAAAGATGTAAGTATTTAAATTACTAACATCTAATATGGTTATTTTTTAATATCAATTATGACAGAATCATCATCAATAGACACAATATTTACTATCAATTGCAAATATTCTCCTGTATACCATTTATAATTACCATACACATTTCCACCCAATGCATATCCGGGTAAGAATAAATCAGAATATTGAAGTTGATTTCTTAGGTCAATATAGTTGTTCATATCAGCTTCAATTATATCAATTAGTTTATTTTCTGAATCTGTATTGTTATTGTTAAATATAGAATAGTAAGCTGAATTAACATCGTATCCATTATCAATAGCTGCGCTTACATGATAAATCAAAACTCCGCTGGAACTAAAATAATTATATGTATCTTGTTCATAAAGTCCCGTAGGAGTATAAAACATTATTAATAGATATTCATCAAAAATCGTATCGTTCCAATGACTGGTTAAAAGTAAAACTTCTCCGGTATCTTCATAGGATAACAAATCAACTGTCATAGGTTCTTCAATTACTAGTGGAGTAATCCACCCAAGAAGTATTTTAGAAAAAGGTCCATGATCTCCAGTATTGCTATCCATCATATCAGCTCCACCAAGGCCGCCGCTATTGTTAAACGCATCATTGGTATCATAGTCATAATAATCTTCTAATCCCATCATATGTCCGGTTTCATGTATTAAAGCTCTTGCGTCTACATCATCAGCTGTATGAGTAAAAAATTCAGATCCAATCCAAGAAAAATAATTAGGAGACATTCCATCAAATAAATCATTGCTATAAGCGTAGTAATATTGATAAGACCACCATAAATCTGAACCACTGGTCCAGCTAACAGAGTGAGTATAAATTATATATATTCCATCAATATATCCATCATTATTTAAATCATATTGTGAATAATCTATTTGTTCATCATAATAAGTTAAAACTTCTTTAATAATATCTGAATCCGAAAGAGATGATTCAGTATCGTCATATAACCATTCTCCAGTAACTGGGTCTACAGCCCAATATTTATCATATAAGTCTTCATAATATGTAGATGGATGATTGGCTGTATAATACCCATATATATCCGCATGAAGATTTAATTTATTAAATGAACTCTTTTGATAAAAACTTCTTAAGGACTCATAGTCTAAATCAGTTGACTCTCCATTAAAAGCAATGTCTAAATCATCTAATGATATTCCATGAGAATCGTGAGGATAATCACTAAAATCAACTGCAAATACCAAAACATTAGGGTTCCCGATTGAAGGGATACCTACATATTCTAATTCATCTTGTAATAAAGAATATCCAGTTGGATAAAAAGGTTCTGCAGTATTTACCGTTGTAAGTATTGGTAAAGTAGTCGTTTCCGTAGTTTTTGTTGTTGTAGGCAAATCTGTAGTTAACGTAGTTTCTGTAGTTGTTGACATAGTATTTGTTTCTGTTACGCTAGTTGTAGTACTTGTAATGGTTGATATTATATTTTGAGTTGTAGTTGTTAAATTTGTTTCTATAGTATTTAAAAAATCACAAGAAACAAAGGTAAAAATAAATAAAAACATAATTATAACTGCGTAGATTTTTTTCATCATGGGTTCTCCTCGTATAATATGTAATATAGATTTATGGTTTATTTCTTACTACATAGTATTATTTATAAGTTTGAAGTCCTAGTGTTATAATTAAGTTAAGATGTAACCAGAAAAATCTGCTTATTC
>CAZSZZ010000018.1:0-15332 GCA_964611005.1 uncultured Candidatus Izemoplasmatales bacterium
TTATAATATTTTACATTTTAGATTTATTTATTTTTAAGAATTCATTCTCTTTTAATAATTACCTTTATCCAATTTCTTTTGTACTATTATTCCAAATATTTAGAGCTATATTTAAAAATTTATATCTTAGAATGATTCATAAACACGCTTTTAATAAATAAAAAAAGATAGGTGATATCTATGGCTAGTATTCCAATTAGTGAAATAATAAAAGGGTTAAAATTAGAAGTTTTGGCAGGTAAAAATGGAATCAATCGTAAAGTCTATAATCCGAGTTTGACAAAACCCGGAGTTGAACTAGCGGGAATGTTTGATTTTTATGAAAATGATAGGATTCAAATTATTGGTTCAAAAGAAATTACTTTCTTTCATTGGTTAAGTCAAAAAGATAAAGTTTCTCGAGTGACAATATTGTTTGAAAAAACTCCTCCGGCTTTCATATTTTCTAAAAATGTAAAAGTTCCTAAACTATTTATTGAATTAGGTGAAAAACACAATATTCCTGTGTTAAAAAGCTCGTCTGCAACAACGTCATTATTTAGTGAATTGCATGCGTTTTTACAAACTAGATTAGCCGAAAGAACATCAATGCATGGGGTTTTGTTAGATATTAATGGAGTTGGAGTGTTAATTACTGGTAGAAGTGGAATAGGTAAAAGTGAAGTAGCTTTAGAATTAATTAGAAGAGGATATATTTTAGTAGCTGATGATTTAGTTGAAGTTTATCAGCTTGAAAAAGGAATTATTATAGGACAAGCTCCTGAAATGTTAAAGAAATATCTTGAAATAAGAGGTGTCGGTATCGTTAATGTTGTTTATTTATTTGGAGTGAAAGCATATAGAGATAACAAAAAAATATCTCTTATTGTTAAATTAGAAAAATGGGATGACAATAGTGAATTTGACCGCTTGGGTATGAAGGAAGAATACCATAAGATATTTGATACAAATATTGCATTTGTATCAATCCCAATTACAGAAGCTAGAAATACAGCTACATTGATTGAAGCAGCTGCGTATGATTTTAAGTCTAAAGAAATGGGTTATCATTCCGCAAATGAATTCAATCAATTATTGAATAATCAAATCAAGAAAAATCAATTAAAGAAAGATGATGATGCAGATGAGTAAATTTTTAAAAACCACATTTATACTAGTTATTGTTTTTTTAACGTTTTCTTTGATTGGTTGTCAAGAAGAAGAAAATCCAGCCACTGGAGAATATATAGTTGAGTTTGTTGATTTTGATGGAACGGTTTTAAAATCAATAACTTGTCAAGTTGGAGAATCTTGTGACATTATTGCGCCAACTGTTCCGGACCAATTGAATCCTAATTATAAAGAAAATTCTTATTTTTTAAGATGGTCAGTATTCGAGGAAGATTTTGGCTTGATAAATCAAGATACAACAATTAAGGCTATTTATTCATTAGATAATAGATTGGTTACTTTTTTTAATCATTCAGTTGTTTTTTATTCATTTTTTATTATAAGTGGTATTACAATAGCTTTATTATTAGGTTTAAAAGAATCTAAGAGAATAGGTATAAATAAAGATGATTTATTAGATGGATTTTTGTGGATTGTTCCCGTATCTATACTTGGAGCTAGGCTTTGGTATGTTATATTTGAATGGAGTAATTTTGTATATGGTCACGGATTGATTGATGGAGTGTGGCGATCGTTTTTAAGAGTAATAGGTTTTTCTACAGGATATTTAGATTTTAGCCATTTTGGATTATCTGGGCTTGCTATTCACGGAGCTTTTGTAACTGCAGTAATTTGTTCATATTTCTTTACTAAAAAACGTAAAATTGATATATTTAAAGTCATTGATATAATAGCTATTGGATTTATAGTTGCACAAGCATTTGGACGCTGGGGTAATTTCTTTAATCAAGAAGCCCATGGAGGAATTGTGGGAGGATATACAGGAACTATTACTAATGCTGTGGCAAATCTTTCTATAAAAGAACAATATGATTTTTTAAGATACACTGTGCATATTCCTGAATTTATTGTTAATAATATGTATATTCCAAGAGGATTTCATAATTTATCACAAGAACCTGTTACAGGCTTTTATCATCCAACATTCTTTTATGAATCTACGATAAATCTTGTTGGATTTGGAATAATGTTGATATTAAGAAGAATTAAAAAGATACATTTTGGAGAACTATTATCATTCTATTTGATTTGGTATGGAGGTTTAAGAATTTTTATAGAAACAATGAGAACAGATCCTTTAACATTTGACTTTCTAGGAATAACTTTTAAATCAGCTATAGTAACATCTGTAATAATGATAATTTCTGGTATTACATTATCAGTCATTATAAGAATAAAGAGAAAAAATATGACTTATGAAACTGTACCTGGATATTTTGGATATAAAAAAGAAATTGCAAATAAAGCAAAAGACAAGGATGAAGATTAACAGGAGTGATTCTATGTCATTTTCTACAGAAATTAAAACAGAATTACAAAGTTTAAAACAATTAGATTGTTGTAATAGAGCAGAATTATCTGCTCTATTACACATTAGTGGTTCAATTGAAATGAATAATAAAGGGCTAAATTTAGTTTTTCAAAGCACAAATAATGCTGTTGTTAGGCGTTTTATGGTTTTACTAAAATCTCTATATGATATTGAAATTACATTAATTAAGAAGCAATCTAAAAAGTTAAGAATACATGATATATTTATAATAAAAATATCTGATCAAGTTGATCGTCTTTTATCTGAATTATCATTAATTAATGAATCAGCGATATTTTTTCAAGATGTTGATGAATCAATTATTGAAAAAGAATGTTGTAAGAAAGCATATTTAAGAGGGGCTTTTTTAGCTACAGGATCTATTAATTCACCAGAAACAAGTTCTTATCATCTAGAGATACAAGCCTTTTCTGAAAAACAAGCGAATATAATTAAAGATATCGCTAATTATTTTAATTTAAATGCAAAAGTTACTAAGAATAAACGAGGATTTATTGCGTATATTAAAGAAGCTGAAAGGATAGCTGATTTTCTAAGAGTAATAGGTGCTAGTAATTCGTTATTCAAATTTGAAGATTCAAGAATTAAAAGAGATTTTAAAAACTCAATAAATAGAGTTATAAATTGTGATATTGCCAATGAGAAAAAGGCATTAGAGGCAGCTATAAAACAATTAAGAGATATTAAAGTTATTGAGAAATATCATAAAGCTATTAGCAAAAGTATGCGAGAAGCTATTTTTCTAAGAAAAAAATATCCTGAATCATCTTTGTTAGAATTAAGTTATGCTTCAAAGGAGTATTTTGATAAACAAATATCAAAGTCAGCTTTAAATCATCGCTTTAGGGCAATAAGGGATTTAGCTAACAAAACATTAATTGAAGAAGGATTAAAATGATAGTTGGGACTGGTATAGATATACTTGATATATCTAGAATTAAATTAGAATATTCAAAGCGTATTCTAAGTTCAGATGAATTCGATGTATTTCAAAAAATAAAATTTAATCAAAGAAAAATTGAATATTTGGCTGGAAGATTTGCATTAAAAGAGGCTATTATTAAAGCATTAGGGCATACAAAATATAAAATTGGGATGAGAGATATTACAATTTTAAATGAAGAAGATGGGATGCCTAGAATTACATTTCCGTCTTACAAAGATATAAAACTTCATATTACACTTTCTCATGAACATGATTATGCTATTGGGATGTGTATTATCGAAAAAAATGATTTTTAAGAAGCAAAAAAAATCACTTGCAAAAAGAATAAAAAAAAAGTAAAATATTTATACTGAGGTGAGTTTATGGCAACTTATAAAAAAGGATATAAAAAGAGAAATACAGAAACAATTTTATTGAAAATAATTATTTCAATTATTATAACAGTTTTTGCATTTGTAGCTGTTGCTTTTGTTTATGATACAACAACACAGTGGAAAGATTATGATAATTATACAACTATCACTAAATATGATGGTATTTTACAGTATAAAAATGGCGGAGATGAGCCACTAGATGATTATGTAGTATATTTTTATTATGATACTTGTTCAAATTGTGTTAAAATTAAAAATGATGCATTAAATGATGGCCATAAGATAAATAAGGGGACAGAACAATTCTTCATAGCTAATATAAAATCTATGGAGGATGAAGATGCTAATATGCCTGGTTTTTTAGATTCAATTGGATTAACAGAAGCTCAATTTGGAACACCAGCTTTATTAGTAGTAGTTGATGGACAGTTTTATGATATTTATGTTGGATCAACTTCTGTAATTGATGCTCTAGATGATATTATTGATGGAAACATACCGGGATTTGATGACTAGTACAAAAGAGTCGAATAAAAGTCTTCACATTTTGTGAGGACTTTTTTAATTTTTTAATAGAGAATTTTTGTCAAAAAATACTAATTATGATAAAATGAATTGGACAGGAGATTGGTGATTATATGGAGTACATGAATGAAGAAATAATTAAACAAGTTAGTAAAAATCAAGGAATCAAGGTTAAACAAGTTAAAGTTGTTTTAGAATTGTTAAAAGAAGGAAATACTGTTCCTTTTATAGCTAGATATCGTAAAGAAAAAACCGATTCTTTAGATGAAGAACAAATTCGAGCAATAGAAAAAGAATATGAATATGGTAAAAACCTTGAAAAGAGAAAAGAAGATATTATAAGATTAATTGATGAAAAAGGAATGCTGACAGAAGAATTAAAGTCAAATATTATAAAATGCAATAAATTAGTTGATATTGAAGATATTTACCGACCATTTAAAGAAAAGAAAAAAACCAAAGCTACAGAAGCTATAAAAAAAGGCCTTGAACCTTTAGCTTTAAAAATACTTACATTTCCAAATGTCGATGATTTAGATTCGTTAGCCGAACCTTTTATAAGTGATCAAGTTTTAACTGTAGAAGAAGTTTTTCAAGGAGCTAAATATATTATAGCGGAAATCATTTCTGATAATGCTGATTATAGAAAGTGGATTCGAAACTTTACATACAAAAATGGTAAAATTGTTACTAAAAAGAAAAAATCAGCCCAAGATCAATATGGAACATACCAAAATTATTACGATTATGAAGAAAATATTAAATCAATCAAAATGTATCGGATTTTAGCGATAAATCGTGCTGAAAAAGAAAAAATAATAACAGTTAAAATAGATGTGTCCATTGAAGATATCCATAGATATCTTGAAAGAATAGTTATTGGAGATCATGAATCAATAGTTGTTTCTTTGATTCAAGATGCGTATCAAGATGCATATAAAAGACTTATTAGCGGCTCTATTGAGCGTGAAATTAGAAGTGATTTAACAGACCAAGCAGAAAATCAAGCTATACATATTTTTTCTGAAAATCTAAGAGCTTTATTATTACAACCACCTATGAAGGGAAAGATGGTTTTAGGAATAGATCCAGCCTTTAGAACTGGGTGCAAATTAGCTGTTATAGATTCATATGGTAAATTTATTACTAAGGGAGTAATTTATCCTCATGAAACTTATAAAGGAGGAAAGGCTGATCCTAAGAAGGTAGAATATGCAAAAAAATTAATTAATGCGATTGTAAAAAAATATGATATTGACATAATCGCAATAGGAAATGGAACAGCTTCAAGAGAAACAGAGGCTTTTATCGCTAATATAATTAAAGAATATAAACTTTTATGTAAATATGTTATTGTTAGTGAAGCTGGAGCTTCTGTTTATTCTGCATCTGATTTAGCAAGAAAAGAATTTCCGGATTTTCAAGTAGAAGAACGTTCAGCTGTAAGTATAGCGAGAAGAATGCAAGATCCACTAAGTGAATTAGTTAAAATTGATCCTAAATCAATAGGGGTTGGACAGTATCAACACGATGTCTCTCAGAATAAATTATCAGATTCTTTAGATTTCGTTGTTTCTACTGCTGTAAATCAGATAGGAGTGAATGTTAATACAGCTTCTTTGTCTTTATTAAAATATATATCAGGATTATCTACAAAGGTAGCTAAAAATATTGTAAATTATCGTGAAAACAATGGACCATTTAAAAGTAGAAATAACATCTTAAAAGTTGATAATATGGGGCCTAAAACATTTGAACAATCAATAGGATTTTTAAGAATATTTAACTCTGAAAATCCTTTAGATAAGACACCGATACATCCTGAAAGTTATGATTTAGCTAAAAGGGTATTGAAATATTTAAATTTAGATGCTAATGAAATTGGAACTCCAAAATGTAAATTAATGATTAATAATTGTGATAAAGAAGAATTGGCAAAACATCTAAATCAAAGTATTATTACTATAGAAGATATTTTAGACGCTTTTGTAGCTCCAACTAGAGATTTGAGAGATGATTTTCCTCAACCATTATTAAAGAGCGAATTATTATCATTAGAAGACTTAAAACCAGATATGGAATTACAAGGGACAGTGAGAAATGTAGTTGATTTCGGCGCTTTTATTGATGTGGGTATTAAAGAAGCTGGACTTGTCCATATATCTAAAATGAGCAAACACTTTATTAAACATCCTTTGGAGGTTGTGAGTGTTGGCGATATTGTGAAAGTTTGGGTAGTTTCGATAGATTTAAATAGAAAAAGACTTCAACTTACAATGGTAAAGCCAGAAGATAAACCAAGTTACATAAATTAATAAAAATAATAACATCACTACTAATTTTCTTGCAAATGTAATATAATAAAACTAACTTTTATTAAACCAAAGGAGGTTTTAAGTATGGCAAAAGTTAAATTTGGATATGGATGGGTTATGAAATGGATTTTAGCTGCTATTTTAATAGCTGCTGGTGTTTTAATGTTGTTAAATGATGAAACAGTTGTTTATGCAACTACGGGTATAGCTGTAGTTATTTTTTCAATATTTAGAGTAAAACCTTTATTAAAAACCTTAACAAAAGAAGTATTGCGTACAATTAACCTTATTGAAATTATTTTTGATTTCATTATTGGTGGAGTTATGGTTTATGTTGCTTTTGCAGGAAAATCAAGTGATGTTTTTTGGCAAGACATTTATGGATATATATTAGCCTTATTTTTATTATCTCGAGGTATTATATATTTTATTTCAATGTATTATTTTGGTGAAAAAACAGAACCTGTTAAATTTTGGGCGCATTTAATCTTTATTGCGTTAGGCCCTGTAGCTTTGACCCTTACTTTTCAAGGAAATAAAATAATAACTTTGTTAGTTTGGGTTTTATTTATTTTTGCAATTGGTGGGGCAGTATATCTTAGTTTTGATGGGTATGGAGGATATAAGAAATATCGAGAACAATCAAAAAAACTTAATACTTCTAAACAACCTAAAAAGGAAAAACCAGTTGAAAAAGGAACACCAAAACCAATAGAAGACGAAGTTCAAGAAAAAGAAACATATATTAATTAAAAATAGTTGACAGTTAGCCAAAAATACAGTAATATAATATGGCTAACTGTTTTACTGGAGCAATACTCAAGTGGCCGAAGAGGCGCCCCTGCTAAGGGTGTAGGTCGGGAGACCGGCGCGAGAGTTCGAATCTCTCTTGCTCCGCCATTCAAATTGAAAAAAGGCGATGATTTATCGCCTTTTATTATTAAATAATTGGAGATTATTATGAAAAAAGAAAGATATTTAATCGTATTATTCTTTTTAATTCAAAATATTATACATAATATGGGGCATCCTGTTACTCCATCTCTAGTGGAAAGTCTAGGAATTGCAAACTATATGTTTGGGGTTTTCTTTGCGACAATGAGTTTTGGTTTAATGTTAGGCGGACCTTTTTGGGGTGGATTAGGAGATAGAGGCAATAAGAAAAAATATATAATTATTGGCCTTTTGATGTATAGTATAGGACAGTTTTTCTTTGGCTATAGCAATAATCAATATTTGATGGTTTTCTTTAGATTCTTCAGCGGATTTGGAGTGGTTAGTTCTATAACATTGTTTATGAGTTACTTGATAGAAATAACCGATAAAAAGGATCGCGCTAAATATTTAGCTTATATAGCAGCCGCGGTCACTTTAGGAGCTTCAATTGGTTATTATTTAGGAGGTTTTATATCTCAGAATTCTTTTACGGTAGAATTTTTTCATATCACTAATTTTAGAGAAATATTTTTAATCCAAGCTATTTTGAATTTATTATATATAGTATTGATATTTTTTCTTTTTAAGGATAATACAATTAAAATTAAAAATGACAATAAAATTAATATGTTTAACAGTTTTAAATTTATTAAACGTATAGATTATCGATTATTATTATTTTTAATTGCTCTTACTTTTATTACTATGGGAGCGATAAACTTAAATAAATTTATCGATGTTTATTTTATTAACTTAGGATTTAATTCGTTAAACTTAGGAACATTTAAAATGGTAACTGGTTATGTTTCTTTGTTTACTAGCATTATGTTAGTACCTATATTTGCGAGAGTTATAAAACAGATTGGATTAATGATTTTAATACAATTATTGTCTGCTTTTATTGTGTTTTATACATTTAAATCATCAAATTTTATTACTGTGATATATTCTTTATATATGATATATATAGTATTAAAGGCTATTTTTACACCTTTAGAACAAAATTATATTTCTTCTCACGCAAAAGTTGGAGAATATGGAAAGTTAATGGGTATTCGTCAATCCTTTATATCTATAGGTATGGTTATAGGCCCTTTGATTGGTGGGTTTTTATATGAGAAAAAACCTATTTTATTATTTAATTCATCGGCAATAGCTTTTATAATTGGTTTTTTAATTCTCATTATTGTGAATTTATTGTATTATAGAGATAGGAAATTATTTAATAAAGATTAGAGGTATTTTTGATGAAAAAAGAAAAATCTTGTGGGTGTGTTGTGTTTAATGATAAATTTGAAGTGTTACTAATACATATGAATCAAGGTCATTGGTCTTTTCCCAAAGGACACGTTGAAAAAAATGAATCAGAAATTGAAACAGCTTTAAGAGAAACATTAGAAGAAACAAATATCAAAGTTGATATAGATAAATCTTTTCGAAAAGTCACAAGTTACTCTCCGCATAAAGGCATGTGGAAGGATGTTGTATTTTTTATAGGCAAGGCATCTAATAATGAAATAATTATACAAAAAGAAGAACTTAAAGACGCTAAATTTGTCGGAATTGAAGAAGCTAAAAAATTAATTACTTATAGAAATGATTTAGATATTTTATTTAAGGCGGTTGAACATCTAAATATAGGGAAATAATAATAATAATTTAATATTGATTTTTTATATCGTTAAAGACTCATATTTTAGGTGTTGACAACGCTTACATTATTAAGTATAATTACTATATAATTAAATAATCACAGAGGTGCAATATATTGGTATTTTACTAGTGATAAAAGAAGAACCTTTTTAGTAAAAGAAGGAATATATTGCCGAAAGATTTTGATTTGTTCAATTTTAAATCAATATCTTGATATTTAAGCGCACGGCTTAAATGTTGCCATGAAATTTAAATGGAGAGCTGTTATATTTTACCCAAAATATAATAGCTTTTTTACTTAAAAGGAGGTTAAAGTGAATAGTTTATCAATTAATGAATTAAAAATTGGTGACACAAGCGAAATTAAAAAATGTTTTTTAGAAGAAGATGTGTTAAATTTCGCTGAAGTATCATCGGATTATAATCCAGCACACGTAGATAAAGAATATGCTAGTAAAACTATGTTTAAAAAGCAAATTGTTCACGGTATGTTAGTGGGGTCTTTATTCAGTGCCATTTTTGGGGTACAGTTGCCTGGATTAGGAAGTATTTATACTAAACAATCATTGAAATTTACAAAACCAGTATATTTTGGAGATGAAATTACAGCTAAAGTAACAGTTAAGAGTTTAAATTTTGAAAGAAATAGAGTTGTTTTTGACTGTATTGCAACAAATCAAAATGGAGATACTGTAATAGTTGGTGAAGCTGAAATTTTACCACCAAGAAAGGAAAACATATGAAAAGTATAATTAATAACGAAAAATTTAAAAATTTATTAAAAGATAGTATGATCGTTATGGTTGGAGGATTTTTAACAAATGGAACACCTGAAGGGCTTATTGATTTAGTTTTAGAAGCGAATGTTAAAGATTTAACCATAATATGTAATGATGGAGGCTATCCTGATAAAGGAGTAGGGAAACTCATTGCGAATAACCAAGTGAAAAAATTAATCACCTCTCATATAGGCACTAATCCTTTAGTTGGAAGTTTAATGCAAGAGAATAAGATAGAAGTTGAATTAGTACCTCAAGGAACATTAGTTGAAAGAATAAGAGCTTATGGTGCTGGTCTTGGAGGAGTATTAACTCCTACTGGATTGGATACAATGGTCCAAGAAGGTAAACAAGTTATTAAATTAAAAGAAAGAAAATATATATTAGAAGAAGCATTAGGAGCGGATCTAGCTTTAATTGGCGGAGCTATAGCGGATAATTATGGGAATTTAAAATATAATAAAACAATGAGAAATTTTAATCCTATCATGGCAATGGCAGCTAAAATAGTTATCTGTGAACCAAAAGAAATAATAGATGAAATTAATCCTGAAAATGTTATAACACCACATCCTTTTATAGATTATTTGTTAGTAGGTGAATACAGTGAATGATAAAGAAATTATTGCCTCAAGAATAGCTTTAGAGTTAAATGATGGGGATTTAGTAAATTTAGGAATTGGAATTCCTACTTTAGTGGCTAATTATTTGCCAAAAGATAAGACAATTACACTTCAAGCTGAAAATGGAATTATAGGTTTAGGTGGATTGGTTGAAGATGAAACAGAAATAGTAAATGCTGGTGGTATGGGGGCTAGCATTTTAGAAGGTGGAGCCTATATTGATTCGGCTACTTCATTTGCATTTATTAGGGGTGGACATATTGATATTACAGTTCTTGGAGCATTAGAAGTTGATCAAGAAGGGTCCTTAGCATCTTGGATAATTCCTGGAAAAAAAGTTCCTGGAATGGGAGGTTCTATGGATTTGGTTACTGGAGCTAAGAAAGTTATTATAGCTACAAGACATACCAATCGTGGAACTCCTAAAATTCTAAAAAAATGTAAACTTCCATTAACTGCGGCTCATCAAGTAAATATGATTGTTACTGAAATGGCTGTTATGGAAGTTAGAAAAGATGGGTTGCATCTTTTAGAAATTCATCCTGATTACACCATTGATGATGTGTTAAAAGCTACTGAAGCTGATTTGATTATTGATGAAGTTAAACCAATGAAGGGAGTTAATAATGGAAACTAAATTTAAGGTTAGAATGTCTAATCATGATGCTCATTATGGTGGAAATCTTGTAGACGGAGCTAGAATTTTAGCGTTATTTGGAGATGCAGCTACTGAATTGTTGATTCGAACAGATGGTGATGAAGGATTATTTAGAGCTTATGAACAAGTGGATTTTTTAGCTCCTGTATACGCTGGGGATTTTCTTGAAATTGAAGCTAAAATAATAAAAAAAGGAAATACTTCGAGAAAAATAGAATTTTTTTGTTACAAAATTATTGAAGCTAAACCAGATATATCTTCAAGTGCGTGTGATGTTTTAGAACAAAAAATTTTAACGACATATGCTGTAGGTACATGTATTGTGCCAAAGGAGTTACAACGATATCATGAATAAACTAATTATTACTTGTGCTATTACAGGTGCAGAAGTAACTAAAGAAATGAATCCAGCTGTTCCATATACTGTAGAAGAGATGGTTAATTCAGCTCGTGAGGCTTATGAAGCGGGAGCTTCTATAATTCATCTACATGCACGGCTTGATGATGGAACTCCAACACAAGACAAGTCAAGATTTAAAGAAATACATGATGCAATAAAAAAAGTATGTCCTGATGTAATTATACAGGTTTCTACTGGTGGAGCAGTAGGAATGAGTCGAGATGAAAGATTAGATGTATTAAATATACATCCAGAAATGGCAACTTTAGATTGTGGAACTTTAAATTTTGGTGGAGATGATATATTTGTTAATACTGAAAATGATATCAAATATTTTGCAGAAAAAATGAATAGCATGAATGTAAGATATGAAATGGAATGCTTTGAAAAAGGACATATTGATACAACTTTAAGGTTTATAAAAAAAGGTATTATTAAAAATCATTTACATTACTCTTTTGTACTTGGAGTAAGAGGCGGAATGACTGGAGAAGAAAGAGATTTTCTTTTCCTTAAAGATAGTATTCCTGAAAAAGCAACATTTTCAGTTGCAGGAATTGGTAGATATGAATTTTCTCTAGCAGAGTTATCTATTAAAAATGGAGGACACGTTAGAGTTGGGTTAGAAGATAATTTGTATATAAAAAAAGGAGTTTTAGCTAAATCTAACGCTGATTTAGTAAGAAAAGTAGTTGAAATAGCTAAAAAATATAATAGAGAAATAGCAACACCTGAAGAAACAAGAAAAATACTAGAAATGGAGAAAAGATAATGAAAAAATTATGTAAATATGGAACTCATAGAGTATTATCACCTATTGGAGCTTTGCCTCAAAGCGCAGATAAATTAGACAATAATATGGTTTGTATGGATAACGAGATATTAATTGATGTTAAAACATTAAATATAGATTCTGCATCTTTTACACAAATTGAAAATGCCTGTGATAAAGATGAAGAAAAGATGCAAAAAATGATTATGGATATCGTAAATGAAAGAGGAAAAATGCAAAATCCCGTGACTGGCAGCGGAGGTATGTTGCTAGGCACAGTAAAAGAAATTGGTAGAGATTTAAATAAAGATATTAATGTTGGAGATGAAATCGCATCTTTAGTTTCTTTATCTTTAACTCCTCTAAAGATATCTAAAATTAAAGAAATTCACTTTGAAAAAGATCAAGTAGATATTGAAGGTCAAGCAATTCTATTTGAAACTGGAATCTTTGCTAAAATACCTGATGATATGCCTTCTCATATAGCTTTAGCGGCTTTAGATGTAGCTGGAGCTCCAGCACAAGTTAAAAAGCTAGTTAAAGAAGGAGATACGGTATTGATTTTAGGATGCGCGGGTAAATCTGGAGTGCTTTGTGCGTATCAAGCAAGAAAAAGCGCAGGTAAAAATGGTAAGGTAATTGGAATTGTACATAGTGAAAATCATGTAGAAGAAGTAAAAAGATTAAATGTATGTGATGATATAATAGTTGGAAACGCAAAAAATCCAATGGAAATTTATTATAAAGTTATGAAAGCAACAAATAACCAAGAAGTAGATGTAACAATTAACGTTGTTAATGTTCCAAATACAGAAATGGCTTCAATTTTACCTACAAAATCTTCTGGAACAGTTTATTTCTTCAGTATGGCAACATCTTTTACAAGAGCTGCATTAGGAGCTGAAGGAATTGCATCAGAATCTCTTATGATAATAGGAAATGGATATACTGAAAATCACGCAAATATTACTTTAGATATATTGCGTGAATCTAAAGAATTATATCAATTATTTATTGAAAGATATGGGAAGGAATAAATTATGAAAGTAACAAATGACACATATTTAGAAAGAAAAGCTAAATATTTTCCTAATGTTACTGATAAAGAATGGAATGATTGGCATTGGCAAGTAAGGAATCGCATTAAGAATGCAGAAGATTTAAGTAAATATTTACCATTATATGAAAAAGAAATAGAAGAAATAAAAAGTATATTAACAAAATTTAGAATGGCAATTACTCCTTATTATCTATGTTTAATTAATCCGGATAATCCAAATTGTCCAATAAGAAAACAAGCTATACCATCTATTAATGAAATGTATATTTCTAAATACGATATGATTGATCCTCTTGCGGAAGATGAAGATTCACCCGTTCCTGGACTAACTCACAGATATCCTGATAGAGTTTTGTTTTTAATTACTGATATGTGTTCAATGTATTGTAGACATTGTACGCGGAGAAGATTTGCAGGTCAACTTGATAAATCTATGCCTAAAAGCAATGTAGATTTAGCGATTGAATATATTGCAGAACACGAGGAAGTAAGAGATGTTTTATTATCTGGTGGAGATGCATTATTAGTTAGCGATGCAATTTTGGAAGATATAATAAAAAGATTAAGAGCAATTGACCACGTAGAAATTATTAGAATTGGAACAAGAACTCCAGTGGTTATGCCTCAACGCATTACTGAAGGTCTTGTAAATATGCTTAAAAAATATCATCCAATTTGGGTAAACACTCATTTCAATCACTATAATGAAATAACATCTGAAAGTAAAGCTGCAATAGATAGATTAGCAGATGCCGGAATTCCATTAGGAAATCAATCAGTTTTATTAAAAGGTGTAAATGATTCAGTATCAATTATGAAAAAATTAGTTCAAGCATTGGCTTATATTAGAGTGAGGCCTTATTATATTTATCAATGTGATTTATCAATGGGGATAGAACATTTCAGAACACCAGTTTCAAAGGGAATTGAAATCATTGAAGGATTAAGAGGACATACTTCAGGATTTTGTGTTCCAACATTTGTTATAGATGCACCTGGTGGAGGAGGAAAAATTCCAGTTATGCCTAACTATGTTATTTCTCAGGCGCCAGGAAAAATAGTTTTAAGAAACTATGAAGGAGTTATTACTACATATTCAGAACCAGGATATGAAAAACCTGATGATGATGAGATTGAAACATCACTAGGAGTTTCATCATTATTAGCTGGAAAACGTATTTCTATAGAACCTAAAAAACTAGAAAGAAGGAACAGAAAATTAAAAAAATAGTTGATATAATAGATGATTATAAAATTATTAGTTTTATTGGAAACTCTAAAAATGCTGGGAAGACAACTGTTATTAACTCTATTTTGCAGGATATAAATACAAATAAAATTTGTATTACTTCTATAGGGCTTGATGGTGAAAAAATAGATCAAGTAACTTTTATGGAAAAACCACGTATATTTGTGAAAAAGGGGTATTTAGTTGCGACTGCTAAAAATACATTACCTGAGTTTGAAGCAGAGTATGAGATTATTAAAAAAACTGATATTTTCACTTCTATTGGTCCTGTATATATATTAGAAATAAAAGAAGAAGGAAACGCCTTAATTGCGGGACCATCTATTGTTTCGGACATGGAAAAATTAGTTAGAATAGTAGATGAATTTAATGTTGAGAAAATAATGGTGGACGGAGCTTTTTTCAGACATAATTTTACTAAAATATCTAATGCAACTGTGTTAATTATCGGAGCTAATTACAGTCCAGTTATGGAAAAAGTTGTTAATAATGCAGTTAATATTATTAAGAAATTAAGTCTTAAAACACCTCCTATTAAC
>CAZSZZ010000019.1:0-15075 GCA_964611005.1 uncultured Candidatus Izemoplasmatales bacterium
ATATTATATTAATTCAAGAAGGTTTTATTGTTTCTAACTATGTTTCTTTCTTTTCAAAAGCAAGGCTAAATAAAGATGAGTTATTTGAAGCAATAGCTAAATCTAAATTTCAGTGGCAAGAAGGTTTAGCTGAAGTGATGCCTTTAGTGAGATTTTTTATTAAAAATTATACTGAGCTATATAATGATTTAAATGAAAGGGCAAGGGATTATGAATATGAATTAGGTCTTGAGATATCTAAATCGGATTATGTTGAAAATACAATTATGAAATTAGGAGAAATTTTCGCTAAAGAAGAGATACGTGAAAGACATCCATTAATTTCAGATTCTACTATTAATAGAACTCTTAAAAGACTTCAAGAAGAAAATAAAATAAGACCTTTAGGAAAAGGTAGAAGTGCAAAATGGATAAAATTAATTAAAAGTCCAAAAAAGATTAACTTTCAAGAACAATTGCGTTTTAATTTGGGTGAGGAAAATGAATGAAGAAATTAAAAGTATAATAAAAAGAGCACTGAAAGAAGATATTCCTAATAAAGATATATCTAGTTTTTATCTCTTTAATGATGAGATATCAAAAGGGAATTTTATCGCAAAAGAAGAAGGCGTAATTTCTGGGATTGATGTTTGTAAAGAAACCTTTATGATGGTTGATCCATCCATAGAATTTATGGAATACAAACAAAATGGAGATAGTGTTAAAAAAGGTGATATTTTAGCTAGCGTAAAAGGGAAAACCAAATCAATTTTAATGGCTGAACGCGTTGGATTAAATTTCTTACAGAGAATGTCAGGTATAGCTACTATGACTAATCAATTCGTAGAAGAAGTTAAACCTTATAAGGCAAAAATCCTTGACACAAGAAAAACTACTCCAACACTAAGAATATTAGAGAAACAAGCTGTAAGGGATGGCTCTGGGTCTAACCACAGAATGAATTTAAGCGATATGGTTATGTTAAAAGACAACCATTTAAAAGCGGCTTCATCTTTAAAAGCGGCTGTAGAAATAGTTAAGAAACATATAGACAACTCTATTAAAATAGAGGTAGAAGTTGAAAACATAGAGTTGTTTTTAGAAGCTTTGGATTCAAAGGCGGATATTATAATGTTAGATAATATGTCAAATGAAATGATGGAAGAATGTGTTAAATTAAATAATGGAAAAAAACTGTTAGAAGCCAGTGGTAATATGACTTTGAAACGGGTAAAATCAGTTGCGAAAACAGGGGTTGATTTTATTTCTGTTGGAGGATTAACTCACTCTTATAAATCATTGGATATAAGCTTAAAGTTTTAATAGAAAGAGTGATTATTTTGTTTAAAAGTAAATATCAGTGGCAAACTGAAGTTGATGGGGTAATTCCAAATAATGAAATCTTTTTAACCCTTTTAAAGAATAGAAATATTGATGATTATGAGTCATTCATTTCCATGGGAAAAGATTCATTACATGATCCATTCTTATTGCACGATATGCAAAAGGCAAAAGATAGAATTTTAAGAGCTGTTAACAACAAAGAAAAAATAATGATTTTTGGTGATTATGATTGCGATGGAATATGTTCGATTTCTTTGTTGTATAGAGTTTTAAAACAGATGGACGCTGATATAGTGTATGACTTACCTAATCGCTTCATTGATGGATACGGACTTAATATGAGAGCTGTAGAAACAATTATTAAAATGGGTGTATCTTTGGTTATTACTGTAGATAACGGTATTAATTGTATTGAAGAAATAGCTAAGTTAAATGAAGCTTCTATTGATACTATTATCACAGATCACCATGAAATTGGTGAAAAACTACCAGAAGCTTACGCTATCTTACATACATATTTAAGTGAAGCATATCCCTTTAAAGAAATAGCTGGTGTAATGGTCGCCTTTAAGCTTGCGCAAGCATTGATTGGTGATAAGGCTGAGGAGTATTATGATTTAGCGATGATAGGCACCATTTCTGATTTAATGCCCTTAGAAGATGAAAACCAAGCTATGATTAATTTAGGAATTGAAAGGTTGAAAAACACCTCAAATCTCGGGCTTAAAAAGATGCTCGAATTTACAAATTTAGATATAATTAATGTTACTGCTATATCTTTTAAAATAGCACCTAAAATTAATAGTAGTGGACGTTTAGGAAAAGCTATAGATGCGGTTAAACTTTTAATTACTATGGACCATAAGGAAGCTAATGATTTAATAATTAAAATAGAAAAAAATCACGCTTCAAGAAAAAAGTTAACTGAAGAATCATTTAAGCAGTGTGAATCTTTATTAAACTCAAATGATAAAGTAATAGTTATTGCCAGCAATGCTTTGCATGAAGGGGTTATAGGTATTTGCGCACAAAGAATTGTTGAAAAATATCAAAAATCAACTTTAATTATTACTATTGACTCTAATGGAATTGGAAAAGGATCCATGAGGTCGTTTGGAAATGAAAACATTCTTGAATTATTGCATAAAAACGCAGATAAATTACTGCGATATGGTGGACATTCTCAAGCTGCTGGATTACAGATAAAAGAATCAAAAATAGAAGCTTTAAGAGTAGGGCTTAACTCTATCGGAGGTAGGGATACAGTTCCACTTCTTAAAATAGATATGGAATTAGATCTCTGTCAAATCAATATTGACACAATACAATTCATTCAAGATCGGTCATTTTTTACAGCTAGTTTTCTTTTCCGAGACTTAGTTGTAATTCAAAAACAAATTTTATCGGGAAAACATACTAAACTTATAATTGAATGTCACGGTAGAAAGTTTGATGCACTTCACTTTAATAGTTTAGAATACTATTATTCATTGGAACACGGAGATAGAATAGATGTAGTTGCAGGACTGAATGTAAATAATTATCGCAATCACAAGAAGATACAATTAATGATAAAAGATATAGAATGTAAAGATTTTCAAGTGTTAAATTTACGTGATAGCAATTCATGTAGAAAAGAAAAAGAATGGATAATCAATGATTATGTTGAAATCAATGATTCTATTTTATTAGAAAAAGATATTATTGAGTTATTGAAAGAAAATTATGATAGACAAACAGTTCTTATTACTCCTAAACTATTACATTTAGATTTTAAAAAGTTTACTAGTAAAAAAGAAATGGGAAAGATTTATCAAATGTAAAAAGATATTAAAGAATTTAAATTAGATCTTTTGCTGCGAAGAATGGAATATAATCCATATTTATTAAAATTCTCAGTTCAAATCTTTAAAGAGCTTGGTTTTATCGAAAAAATAGGGGGATATTTCAGTATTAAAGAAAATATTCTGAAAACCGATTTACAAAACTCTTCTACTTATGTTACATTAGAAGAGATTAAAAAAATACATGATTTAATCTACTATGATTATTATTCACATATCAAAACATATTTTAAAAATTTAATGGAGGAATTATAATGAATTATGCTAAATATATAACAAATGTCCCTGATTTTCCTATAAAAGGAATTCAGTTTAAAGATATTACACCACTTATTGGGAATGGAGAAGTATTCCAAGCAGCTATTAATGATTTAGCTGAATTTGCGAAAGAGAAAAAGGCAATGAAAGTAATAGGTCCAGATGCTAGAGGTTTCATTATTGGGGCGCCTGTGGCTACTAAACTTGGAATAGGATTTATTCCAGTTAGAAAACCAGGAAAACTTCCAAGAGAAGTGTTAACTTATAACTATCAATTGGAATATGGAAATAATACTCTTTGTATGCATAAAGATGCAATAGAACCAGGGGATAGAGTAATTATTATGGATGACTTACTCGCAACTGGAGGTACTGTTGAAGCTACTGTTAAATTAGTTGAAGAATCTAAGGGGATTGTTGTAGGACTTGGTTTTATGATTGAGTTAACAGAGTTATCTGGAAGAGAAAAAATAAAAGATTATCCTATTAAGGTATTAATAAAATATTAGGAGGATGCGATGCATTGAAAAAAGAAGATATTTATCAGCCATTGTATAAAGCAGTAACTAAATATCTTTCTAAACCTAAACATCTGAACTTTATCAGACGTGCTTTTGACTTTGCCTATGAAAAGCATGATGGACAGATTAGAAAATCAGGCAAACCATATATAGTTCATCCTGTAGCTGTGGCTATAACTCTTTGTGATTACAGGGTTGACGCTAATACTATAGCTTCTGGTTTGTTACATGATGTTTTAGAAGATACAGATACAACATATGAAGAAATAAATAGGGATTTTGGTGAAGAAGTAGCGGATATAGTTGAAGGTGTTACTAAATTAGATTTATTGCACTATAAAGGATCAAAAGAGACCCAACAGGTTAGGAATCATCAAAAAATGGTTTTAGCTATGGCTAAAGATATTCGAGTTATCTTTGTAAAACTAGCCGATCGCTTAAACAATATGCGTACACTAAGTTTTTTAGATGATGCTCGTCAAACAAGAATTTCAAGGGAAACATTAGATGTATTTGCGCCAATTGCGCATCGCCTAGGAATGTATCGGTTAAAAGCTGAACTTGAAGATTTATCTTTTAAATATTTATATCCTTTAGAATACAAGAAAATATCAAGGCTTTTAAATGATAAGAAAGATAATCGAGAAACTGATGTTTTAAATATGGAAAAAGATTTAACTAAACTTTTAGCAGAAGAACATTTTGAATTTGAAGTTAAAGGGAGAATTAAAAATATACATTCTGTTTACTATAAAATGAAAAATAAACACGTTGATTTTGAAGAAATCAACGATTTACTTGCATTAAGAATTATAGTAAACACAATCAGTGATTGTTACCGAGCTATCGGAATTGTTCATTCAAGATTTATTCCTGTACCAGGTAGATTTAAAGATTATATAGCTATGCCTAAACCTAATATGTATCAATCTCTTCATACAACGGTGGTTAACCGCGGAAAGATATTTGAAATTCAAATTAGAACACATGAAATGGATGAAATAGCCGAAAAAGGGGTAGCTGCACATTGGGCTTATAAAGAAAATATACCAGGGGCATCAAGTAGAAAGAAGATTGAGAGTATTGTGTCCTCTAAACTTCGTTGGTATTCTGAATTAATTAAATATACTGAAGAATCCGATTCTGATGAAGAAATATTGAATATATTCACAGATGATATATTGAACGCTAATGTATACGTATTTACTCCAAAAGGTGATATTATAGACCTTTCCCAAGGGGCAACCCCATTAGATTTTGCCTTTAGAATTCATACTAAAGTAGGAGAAAAAACTGTAGGAGCGATTGTTAATGGTAAAATTCGACCATTAGATTATGTTCTTAAAACTGGTGATTTAGTTGAAATTAAAACTTCCCAAAATTCAGTTGGGCCAAATGATAATTGGTTGAAAATAGCTAAAACCTCAAACGCTAGAAGTAAGATAAAAAATTTCTTGAATAAACAAAGAAGAGAATTTTTGATTGAAAAGGGTAAAGAAGAATTACAGCGTGAAATTGAATTAAAAAAAGAAGAGATAATATTAACAGATAAATTAGTTAAAGAATATTTTACAAATCGTGGAGTTAGTACGGTTGATGATTTGTATTATGAAATAGGTAAAAACGTTATATCAGCTATAGGGGCTTGTAATTTATTAATAAATAAGCCGGAAATGACAGATGAAGATTTAATTGAAAAGATAAATAAACCAGAACCAGCAAAAAAGAGATATATTCATTCTGATATTAATATTATAGTAGAAGGGCTTGATAAGCCATCTGTTCGCTTAGCTAATTGTTGTAACCCTATTTTAGGAGATGAAATAATAGGGTATGTTAGTCGTAATAGTGGTATTATCGTACATTGCAAGAATTGTAAAAATGTTTCAACCTTTGATAAGAAACGTTTAATTGATGTTAGTTGGGGAAATGATATAAATGTTAGATATGTTTCTAATTTAAAAATTCTTGTTTTAAATAGAGATAATATCTTAGCTGAAATTGTACACGCCGCTACTAACTCTAAAGCTAAGATTGATAAGGTGACTGCTCATTCTAATAATTTAAAAGAGGGAATTATTAAAATGAAAATTTCTATTGGATCATTATTAGAATTAGATCAAGTGATTATAAATATTCAAAAAATCAAAGGTGTTTATTCAATTGAAAGGATTAGCTAATGAAAGTAATTGTTCAAAGAGTAAGTGAAGGTAGCGTTTTAGTAAACAATACTACTATTTCAAAAATTAACAATGGGTATCTTTTATTAGTTGGTTTTAAAAAAGGAGACAGTCTAAAAGAGGTTGAATATGTCGCAAGAAAAATAGCTAATTTACGTATTTTTTCTGATGATAACGGTTTATTAAATCTATCTATTAAACAAGTTAATGGGGAAATATTATCAATTTCTCAGTTCACTATTTATGGAAGTGTAAATAAATCAAATAGACCTAGTTTTACAGATGCAATGAGTTATTCAGAAGCCAAAGAACTCTATTTAAAATTTAATGAAATGTTGAAAAACGTTTATAATATTACAGTAAAAGAAGGTATCTTTGGAGAAGATATGTTAGTTAAGTTAACCAATGATGGTCCAGTAACCATTATTATTGAAAAATAGAATTGATAAAGATATTTGACTATTATATCTAAATTTAATATAATACTTTTATAATATACAGGTTGTTGGAGGCTAAGTATGGACAAAAAGCAAGTTGTGTTTAAAAAGATTCAAGAATTGATTATTCAAGAATTAGGAGTAAAGCCAGAACTTGTTACCTTAGAAGCTGGTTTGGCAGAAGATTTTGGGGCTGATTCCTTAGATGCATTAGAATTATTTAATCAAGTGGAAAGCGAATTTTTAATTTCAATATCTGATGAAGCTAGTTTAGAAATGAAAGATGTTAAAGATTTAGTTGATTATGTATTAAATACTGTTAATGACGAGTATTTTGAATAGTTTAGTAAAATCATCTAATTCGGATGTCGTCCTTGAACATAGGGCGACATTTTTAAAAAAAGGAGTGTAATACAGTGATAAATAAAGTAAAAGGAACTTATGATATTTTGCCTGATGATTCTATTAAATGGCAGGCTATGGAAGAAGTTATTGATAGTGTTTCAAAATTATTCAATTTTAAAGAAATAAGAACACCAATATTTGAATATTCAAAATTATTCCATAGAGGAGTAGGAGAGACAACTGATATCGTAAAGAAAGAAACTTACGATTTTATTGATAGAGGTCATCGTAGTATTACATTGCGTCCTGAAGGAACGGCTTCAATTGTGCGTTCTGTTATAGAAAATAAGCTCTATGCTTCAGCAAATCAACCTTTAAAGCTATATTATAATGGGCCAATGTTTCGCTATGAACGTCCACAAAAAGGAAGATATCGTCAATTTCATCAATTTGGAGCCGAGGCAATAGGGTCTAATTCACCATTAATTGACGCAGAAATCATTAATTATGCTGTTACCTTTCTTAAAATGTTAAAAATTAATGATATTAAAGTAAAAATAAACTCTTTAGGTGATAACGAGAGTAAGTCATTATATAAAGAAAAACTAAGAGAATATTTAAAACCTAATGTTAAATATTTATGCGATGATTGTCAGCGTAGATATATTGAAAATCCTTTAAGAGTATTAGATTGTAAAGTGGATAAATTTAACTCTGTTTTAATTGAAGCCCCTAAACCTTTGGATTTTCTAAGCTTTGAAGATAAAGAACATTTTGATAAAGTAATTCAAGCTTTAGATGCAGTTGGGCTTAATTATGAAATAGATAAGTCTTTAGTAAGGGGATTAGATTATTATACTCATACCGTCTTTGAAGTAGAAGCAATTTTAGAAACACTAGGAGCGCAGTCTACATTAGCAGGAGGAGGAAGATATAATAATTTAGTTGAATCACTCGGAGGTCCTAGTGTACCTGCAGTTGGATTTGCCTTTGGAATAGAACGTTTAATTTTAGCTATGGATTCAATAGAGACAAAAAAAGAAAAATCTTTTATTCATTGTTTTATGATTGCTTTAGGAGAAGAAGTACAAATAGATGCGCTTAGTATTATTAATGATTTGCGACTAAAGGGTTTAACAGTTGATTATGATTTTTTCAATAAAAATTTAAAAGGAAAATTTAAACAAGCAGATCGCTTAAATGCTAAATTTTTATTGATTTATGGCAGCACTGAACAAAGCCAAAAAATTATAAATGTTAAAAATAATAAAACAAAAGAACAGGTTAAAGTGCCTGTTTCTCAGGTTTATCAATACATAAAAGATAATCTATGAAATGATTTAAGTGATCGAGATATTGTTAATTAAATAAAGTTTTTGTTAAAGCAAATTTAACAAATACTCACCTTTGAATTTTAAATTGTGTTATAATATATAATTGAGGTATTGATATGAAAAAGAGACAAATTTCAGATGATTCTTTGAATCGAATTATAAAATATCTAGTTATTACATTATTGGGTTTAGCAATTATTTTCATTGCAATTCAATTTAGTGATTTTTGGACTTGGATTTTAAACGCTATTAAAGCAGTTATTGTCCCTGTTGGACTTTCTTATTTAGTAGCTTTAGTTGTATTTCCAATAATTAAATATTTAGAGAAAAAAGGAATTGGACCAAGAGGCTTTTCATTAGGTATTGTTTTTGTACTAACAGCAGCTTTGATTTTTGCGACATTTAAATATCTTGGCCCAAAAATTACTGAACAGATAACTACATTTTTCAATCGAGATTTTCAGACTATCACTGTTTATTTTCAAACTGATTTAAGAGATGATTTTATCTTTGGAACGCAGATTTATGATCAGGTTAGCAGTTATATAGCTGATACTGATATTATAAACACAACATTAAATCAAGTCATACCTAATTTAATTTCTTATTTTACGAGTTCTTTAATACCTATGATTATGACTATTATGTTATTACCAATCCTTTTGATATTCTATTTATTAGATTATGAAATGATTTCTGAGAGAATACGCTCAATTATACCTTCAAAACATGAAAGAGACTATACTGAGCTTGGAGCTAGATTAAATAATACAATTGGGGCGTATTTAAGAGGGCAATTAAGCTTAGTGGTTATTTTAGGATTCGTAGCGACTATTGTCTATAGATTAATTGGACTTAAATATTATTTGATATTTGGAGTTTTAGTTGGAGTTACGAATGTTATTCCTTATTTTGGAATGATAATAGCCGCTTTACCTCCTACAATATATGCGATGATAGCTGGCACTGGACCTGGACCTGTATTAGTTTTAGCTGTAAACGGAATAATGCAGTTTTTTGAAGGAAATTTCTTCCAACCATATATTATGGGTAAAAATTTATCATTACACCCAATTGTTGTAATTATGTCAATTCTTTTCTTTGGATCTTTGTTTGGAGCTGTAGGAATAATTTTAGCTTCTCCAATAACTGCTTCTATTAGAGAGTTCTTTATCTTTATAAGGCAACGCCGTAAACGTAAAGAAATAAAACATGATGTAGAGGTTGATTCTTCATGATAAAAAAAGATCGACAAAGAATCTATTCTCAATTTGATATCAATGTAATACTTTTTTTCCTCAGTATGATTTTCTTTATACCAATAGTATTAGTATTTACATATATTTTTGAAGTAGACCAATTATTAAATATCAACACATTTATGTTTTGGTTATTGATAACCAATTTTATTCTAATGTTAATTGGTTTCTTTTCACTGATGATTCGCAAAGAAAAATTAATTCGACAGGTAAAACCAACATATCGCGTTGAATTTTTTTATGTGATTCTTTTATTTTCTTTTGGTATTCTAGGATTCATCGTTCTTTATGATTATATGGGTGGCAATAGGAAATATATAGCTAATATTTTAGTAGTTGTGTTTGTGGCTAGCGTTTACGCACTTATTTATCTTGGGAAGAAGTACTTTAAGTTTTATTATATGAAAAAAAAATAACGGCTGCTATCCGCGGCCTATTTTTTAAGGAGTACAAGATGCGCTTTGATCGCTTCGAACGATTAATAGGTAAAAAAACAGTTTTAGAATTAAGTCATATAAAAGTGGCTGTTTTTGGACTTGGAGGCGTTGGTGGTTATGTAGTAGAAGGATTAGTCCGTTCTGGAATTGGTAATATTATACTTTGTGATTTTGACAAAGTCGATATAACAAATATTAATCGACAAATAATAGCTTTAGATTCGACTATAGGTATGTTTAAAACAGATGTATTAGAAAAAAGAATATTAGATATAAATCCTGATATTAATATATTGAAATATACAGTTAAGGCAGAAAAGAGAATTATTGAAGAAATTCTTAAAAAACAACCTGATTTTGTCGTAGACGCAATTGATGATGTATCAGCTAAGGTTTGTTTAATAAAAACAGCTAAAAGAAGAAATATACCTATAATTTCATCAATGGGTTTCGCAAATAAACTTCATCCAGAAAAGATTTATTTATCAACTTTAAAAGAAACTTCAGTTTGTCCTTTATCAAAGGTTATGAGAAAGAAACTTAAAGAAGTAGATGAAAGTTTAAATATACCTGTTGTTTATTCTAAAGAAACACCTATAAAATTAGAAGATAATTCCGTACTTTCTTCATCTGCGTATTGCCCTAGTGTTGCAGGTCTTATGATATCTTCTTATGTTATTAATAGATTGATAGGAGAAACTAAATGAAAAAAATAATCCTTGCGGGAGGATGTTTTTGGGGAATGGAAGCTTATTTTTCACGCCTTAAAGGTGTTTTAAAAACAGCAGTAGGATATATTGATGGCTTAATTGAGTCGCCAACTTATCAAGATGTATCAAATGGTTCTGGTCACGCCGAAGCGTTGTATTTAGAATACAATGAAACAATTATCAACTTAATTAGTTTATTGAAACATTTTTTTAGAATAATAGATCCAACTGAAATAAATAAACAGGGAAGTGATTTTGGTATTCAATACAGAACTGCGATATATTGTTTTGATAATTTAGATTTGGAAGTTGTGAAATCTTTTATAGATTCTATAAGAGAAAATTATAAAAAACCTATTCAGACAAAGGTGTTTATGAAGAAATCTTTTTATAAAGCAGAAGAATATCACCAAAAATATTTAGATAAATTTCCGAATGGATATTGTCATATAGATTTAAATTTACTAAAGGAGAAATTAAAATGATACGAATTAGAAAAGACATTCAGGAAGCAATAAAGAATAAAAAGGCAGTTGTGGCTTTAGAATCCACAATTATTTCTCACGGAATGCCCTACCCAGAAAATGTAAAAACAGCTTTACACTGTCAAGAAATAATAGAATCTAATGGAGCTTTAGCTGCGACTATAGCTATTATTGATGGTGATATTGTAGTCGGTTTAACAGAAGAAGAGATCGAATATATAGCCAATGAAAAAGTTGAAGTTTTAAAAGTTGGAAGAAAAGACCTGCCAGTTGTACTTACTAGAAAACAGTCGGGAGCTTTAACGGTTTCTGCTACTATGCTTATTTGCGATATGGTTGGAATTAAATTTTTTGCGACTGGTGGTATTGGTGGAGTACATCGAGGAGCGAGTGAAACCTTTGATATATCTAGTGATTTAGAAGAATTTACAAAATCAAAAGTTGCGGTTATTTCAGCGGGAGCTAAGGCTATTCTTGATTTAGAAAAAACAATGGAATATTTAGAAACTAAGGGAGTTTTAGTCCTTGGGTATAATACCTTTTTTCTACCAGCTTTTTATACAAGAACTTCAAGAATACCACTAGAATATAATTGCGAGACTCCTAAAGAAATTGCGGATATTTGTAGAACTAAATGGAATTTATCGCTTGAAGGTGGGGTTTTCATAGCTAACCCTATACCTGAAATTTACTCTTTTCCAGAAGAAAAAATAAACAAGGCCATTGATAAAGCCATAGAAAATATGAATGATTTAGGAATCAAAGGAAAAGAAACCACACCTTATCTTTTAAAGAGAATAGTAGAAATTACAGATAATAAATCATTAGAAGTAAATATGCAATTAGTTTATAATAATTGTGATTTAGCTGCGAAAATAGCTAAAGAATATTGGAAGAAGTGATTAGATGAAACGAAATAATTATATTAGTTGGGATGAGTATTTCATGGGAGTAGCTACACTCTCTGCTAAGAGATCTAAGGATAATTCTAGTCAAGTTGGAGCTTGTATCGTCAATCGAAGAAATAGAATAGTAGGAATTGGGTATAATGGATTACCATATGGTTGTGATGATGATTTGTTTCCTTGGGAAAGAGAAGGAGATTTTCTCAACACTAAATATGCTTATGTTGTCCACGCTGAAGCTAATGCAATATTAAATTCTAGTACTGATTTAGAAGGCTCAAGAATTTATGTTACTCTGTTTCCTTGTAATGAATGTTCTAAATTAATTATTCAATCGGGACTTAAAGAGGTGATTTATTTAGAAGATAAATATCATGATGATGAGATATTTATCGCTTCTAGAAAATTATTAGAAGCAGCTAATATTAAAACAAGACAATTAGAAAAATATCATTTGAGGATTGAAACAGATGAAAGTATTGACTAAATATTATAAAAAAATTATTTTAGTTTTGATTATTCCTTATCTTATTTTTTCTTTTCTCTTATTTGCAAGAATACCTTTTGCGGTATATAGCCCAGGTGGAATATCAGAAGTTGAAGATTTGATAGATATTGATTATAACAATGATAAGATAATTGAAGGTTCAATTTCAACTACATATATAATGGCAATTCAACGTCCTACATATTTTCAATTTATTTTAGGAACGCTCTCTCCCTATGCTAGTATATCTACACTTTCCACTACATATGAAACATATACTAACAAGGAAATAGCTCAAATTAGCTATCTAGATAAAGAAACCAGCGTTGACGCTTCGATAATTATCGCTTATACATATGCAAAAAAAGTGAACCCAGAAATCGAAATTAATTATGTAGTTAAATCATTAGTATATGGCAAAGCTGAATATTTAGATCACTATGATGAAATTAACTTTGGGGATGAATTTGTTAAGCTTGTGGGTGATGATGGATATGAAGTAACAGATATTAGTGAGATTTCTGATTTTACTAAAAATTTGAGTTCATATGATTTTACCTTTAAGAATGAAGATGGAGAAACATATACAGTTTCCTTGTCAAAAAACCCAGAATATAATAAATTTGGTGTTACTTTAAAGGAATATGCAATTGTAGATGATTCAACTATTTATCCAACTTATACAGAAAAACAATCAAATATAGGAGGACCATCCGGAGGTTTATTACAAACTCTAGCTATATATAACCATTTAATCGACGAAGATTTAACCCATGGATTAAAAATAGCTGGTACAGGAACAATTCGTTATGATGGTTCAGTTGGCTATATTGGAGGAGTAGAACAAAAAGTAATAACTGCCTATGTAAACAAAGTTGATTTATTTTTCATGCCAAGTTTAGATTCTGCATATACACATGATAATTATCAAGTAGCTTTAAAAGTATGTGAAAAATATGGCATTAACCCAGATGGATGGTTAATTCCAGTTTCCAGCTTTTCAGATGCAATTGCTTATTTAGAAGGGTTGGATGAATCATGACAAAAAATAGTACTTGGAAATCATTGAAAAAAGATTTTGCGATAAAAGATATCTTTGATTCTTTTATAGGAGCTTTTATTTTGGCTACCCTGATATATGCGCCAATCGCAATTATTTTAGTTGAATTAATCACAGTATTAATGTATCTATTGACATTACTTGTAATTATTATTATAATTTCTTTGTTTGTTTATGTATTTTGTATATTTTACTTTTGGTGGAAAAGTTTGGTATTAAAAAAACAAGAGATAAATACAGATGTAAAAAAACTATTTTTGAAAACAGCTATCATTACGAATATTATTGTATTAATATTAGGACTAATCTTTTTATTTGTAATGATACCAATTTTATGGGTGTAGAGTGATAATATGATTATATGGATTTTAGTAATAATTGTTTTAGTAGGTGTTGATCAACTTACAAAGGCGCTAGTATTAGCGCATTTTACGTATGAAGGACAGACTTTACCGGTTATTCAAAACTTCTTTAATATTACTTATGTAAGAAATTCAGGGGCTGTATTTGGAGTGTTCCAAGGGTTGGCTGAAACTTATATTGTATTTTTAGTTGTTATGGGAATGGCGCTTATTTTATTTGGTTATATGTTTGTCAAAAATGATTTTAAAGATAAAAGAACATTTTGGTATTCTTTAGCTCTATCTCTTTTAATAGCGGGGGCTTTAGGAAATGCAATTGATAGATTATTTCAATTTGACCATAATGTAGTTGATTTCTTAGACTTTAGAGGTATTTGGAGTTTTGTTTTCAACTTCGCTGATGTTTGTTTAAATGTCGGTATTGCTTTGTTTATCTTTGATCAATTTATTTTAGAGCCTAAGAGGAAGAAGTTGAAAGATAATGGATAATGATTTTGAATATGTAGTTAAAACAAGTGACGAATCAATAAGAATAGATAAATTTATTTCTAATATTGCCAAAGAATTATCACGATCACTCATTCAAAAACTGTTGAGTGAAGGACATATTCATGTGAATGGAAATGCAGTAAAATCAAGTTATCGTGTAAAACAAAATGATTTAATTGAGATAGATAAGATTGATGTTTTTGAATATAGAATTGTTCCAAAAGAGATGTCACTTAATATAGTTTATGAAGATAATCAATTATTAGTTGTAAATAAACCTTCAGGATTAGTAGTACATCCAGCTCCAGGGCATTACGATGATACTTTAATCAATGGATTGATGTTTTATATGAATACCTTATCAGACATTAACGGAGAAATGAGACCAGGAATAGTTCATCGAATTGATAAAGATACGAGTGGTCTTTTAATGGTCGCTAAAACAAATTATGCACATAATATATTGGCAGACGAATTAAAGCAAAAAAAAACGAAACGAGAATATATAGCACTTGTAGAAGGTGTAATTAAAAACAAAAGAGGCAAGATTAACGCTCCTATTGGAAGAGACAGTAAAAATAGATTAAGAATGGCAGTTATAAACAATGGAAAACCAGCGATTACTCATTTTGAAGTGTT
>CAZSZZ010000020.1:0-14733 GCA_964611005.1 uncultured Candidatus Izemoplasmatales bacterium
ATATAGATGTCGATATATCAATTTTAAATAATTTAGCTACAGATAATGACCCTACAGTTTTAGATCAAGACAAAGCGGATCAGTTATTCGCTTCAAGTATATTAAACGCAACTTTATCATCTTACTTAATAGATTATTCCGAAGAAGATGGAGCTTTTATATCTGTACCTTATATGGATCAATCAGGAATAAGCATTAGATTATCTGATCCAGTTGATGGGACTGAATGTATTTCAGAAACTGAACTTACTAATATATTAAAAGCAATATTAGTTTTAGATATTCAAGATATAGATAGTTTTGAAACCTTGGATATATCTTCAATTCTAGATAATGTATCTACATTATTAGATTCTGTTATATTGCATGCATCTGTATCTAAATTATTATTGGATTTAACTGATGTAATAACAGTGCCTTTAAATGATCAATCAGGTAATCCTTTGAAAATAACTACAGGTCCTGTTGGACAAAAAACAACATTTATCGATAAAACAGAATTAGAAGCGGCTATTGATGCTTTACAAGTTTTAGGTATAAATAATATTGACAATATTACTATTGATGTGACTATTTTAAATAATCTTGGAACAGAGGCAGATTCTACAGTTTTAGATACTGCTAAATCAGATACATTGTTTGCATCTTCTATTATTAATGCAACACTATCATCTTATATTATTGATTTAGCTAGTGGAACTGGTTCCTTTATAGTAGTTCCATTTGAATCAGAAGATGGAACTACTGTTAGAACTATAGATTCTACGGACGGAACTGAATATATTACTCAAACTGAATTAACAAATATTCTAAAAGCTATTTTAGCTTTAGATCTTCAAGATTTTGATAGTCTAGAAAGTTTTAGTCTTGATACTATTATAGATAATCTTTCAGTTTTATTGGATTCCGCAATTTTACATGCATCTGTATCAAAACAATTAATTGATTTAGGTTCAAGTGTTATTACAATTCCTTTAAATGATCAATTAGGTAATCCATTAAAGATTACGCGAACTGGTCTTGATTCAGTTGATTATGTTTATATTGCAAGAAGTGAATTAGAAGCGACGATGGATGCTTTACAAGTATTAGAGATTACTGATATTAATAATGTAACTATTGATGCATCTATTTTAAATAATTTGGGAACTGAAGTGGATCCTACAGTTTTAGATACAGCTAAATCAGATATATTATTCTCATCATCAATCATTAATGCGACTTTATCATCATATCTAATTGGTTTTACATCTGATCCTGATCCTTTTATAGTCGTACCATTTAGAGATCAAGATAATAATGTAATTCGTTCAGTTGATTCCTCTGATGGAACTGAATATATTTCACAGACAGAATTAACTAATATATTAAAATCAATTTTAGTTTTACAATTAACTGATTTTAATACAGTAGATACACTTAGTTTATCTACAATTATAGATAATAAAGATGTACTTTTAGATTCAGCTATTATGCAAGCAACAATTTCAAAACAGTTATTTGATTTAGGAGACAGTGTAATTACTATTCCTTATAAATCAGAAACAGATCAATTTATAAGAAAAATAGTTGGAGATGTTGGAAAAGAAACAGAGTTTATAACTAAAGCAGAAATAGAATCTTTATTAGATTCATTGAGCGTTTTAGGAATAACAGGTATCAATGATTTTTCTGGAACTATTGATTTGCAAAATATTATTTCTGATTCAAGTAAAATTGATACTTTACTGGCAAGTTCAATTATTCAAGCAACAATTTCAAAACAATTATTTGATTTAGGAGATAGTGTAATAACTATTCCTTATAAAGATGAAACCAATGTAAATGATATAAGAGTTACACGCGGAGACACAGGAGAAGAAACTGAATATATAGTTGTTAGTGAATTAAAAGCTGTTTTTGATTCTCTTAATGTTTTAGGAATATATGATGTTTCTAGTTTTGGAGGATCTATTAATTTAAGTTTATTAGATTCGCCAGGAAAAGTAGATACATTAGTAGCTTCAACTATTATTCAAGCTACGATTTCAAAACAAGTTATAGATTTAACTAATGATTCAGGTGCCGCTACAACTGTAATAGTACCTTACAAAACTGACATAGGTGATATTGATTTGCGTGTAAGTGTAGGGCCAACTGGACACATAACTGAAATGATTATTCGTTCAGAAGTAAAAGATTTAATTGAAGCATTCTTAGCGTTAGGATTTACAAGTGTTGATGATATGTCTTCTGCGATTAGTTTAACTTCTTTAGCTGATAATGCTACTACAGTATTTGAATCATATATAGTTCAAGCTACAGTATCTAAACAAGTTATAGATCTTGGAGCTTTAGGTACTATTGTTGTGCCTTATTATGAAGATGATAATTCCACAAGAATTAGAAATGCAACAGGTCCTGTTGGAAATGTTACTGAATATATATCTAAATCAGAATTAGAATCTATGGTTCATGCTTTGAAGTTATTGAATGCAACTAGTGTTGATGGTTTTGATGGATCTATTGATATATCATTATTCTACGATGTATCAACTAGAAATACTTTATTAGCTAGTTCAATTTTACAGGCGACAATTTCTAAACAAATCGTTGACCTTGGTTCTGTAATTACTGTTCCAACTAAAGCAGATGATACAGTTACTGATATTCGCTTTAATGTAGGAAGTGGTAGTGAGATAACAGAATATATCTCTAAACCTGAAATTCATGCGTTGTTTGAAGTGTTAGAATTATGGGGTATGGATGATATTACAGACTTTAATGGAACAATAGAACTTACTTTATTCTTACCTTCACAAACAGTTGGTTATGATGCAAATCAAGATATCTTGTTAGCTTCAGCTTCAATTCAAGCTACAATTTCTAAACAAATACTTGACCTTGGTACAGGTGGAGAATTAATCGTTCCTACAACGGATAATTTAAATAATGCAATACAAGTTACAAGTGATATTACAGAGTTCATCTATAAATCTGAAATCAAACATTTGATTAATGCTATGGACTTATTAAATGTTAGTGATATTACCACATTTGATGGAAGCATCAGTTTAGGCAAGTTGTTTGAATCAACTGCGCCAATTAATTATGATACAAATCAAGATACTATGTTAGATAGTGCAATCATGCATGCGACACTTAGTGATCAAATATTATCAATGGATGGAAGTTCCTTAACTGTTCCAGCAGAAGATGTTTCAGGAGTAGCTATTAAGAAAACTATTTCTACTAACTTCTTTATTGTTAAAGATGAAATAAAAGCTTTATTAAATGCTTTAGATGTCTTAGGAGCTCCAACAACTGGATTTGATTCATTTAGTGGAACCATTGGTATTGATGCTTTGAATAATCCAAGTGATCAAGATAAGATTTTATCATCAGCCACAATGCATGCGACTATTAGTAAAAAATTATTTGATATTAATACAGATCCATTAAATCCAATTATGATTTTCCCAGAAACAGATATTAGAGAAGATCCAGACAAACAGATATTAATTGATTACTCCGATGTTTCATTTATTGAAATTAATGAGTTAAAATCTTTACTTAATGCATTGAATGAAATGAATTTAACAAGCTTTGGCTCAGTATCAATTACTCCAAATGTTATTTTAGGAAAAGACAACACAGTAATTACAGATAGTGCAATTATGCAAGCAACTATATCTGATAAGATATTAGATGGAGCTACTGATGAATCCTCAGCTACTAGTGGTACGCTAATTGTACCTAATTACTTTAGAGAAGATATAACAGTAGATGGTTCTGCATCTGAATGGATTGAAAGAAATGAATTAATGTTATTGCTAGATTCATTAGATGTTCTTGGAATTTCTGACTTTGATGGCGGAGTTAGTGGTGGTTCATTTAACAGTATGACCTCTGCAGAAATTGATACATTGGTAGCTAGTGGTTCTATGCATACTACAGTTGACTTTATGTTAAAGAGCAATGATAATATTAATGCAAGCATTCCAAATATAGCTAAAACTTCAGTAAGCTATGTAAATTATCCTATTATCACTAAGCTAGAAATTAGATACTTTATTTTAGCTACTCAAATAATAGCTGGACCTGGAGATGATATTTCTAATATCAATCTAGATGCAAATACTTTATCAGGATTAAATGCTGCTCAACAAAGCATAATGTTAGATTCTATCATCGTAAGATGTAAAATCACTCCTGATTTAGAAACATTAGCTTCAGCTAGTTCATCTTATTCATTTGACTCAGGTGATTACGAATCAGGAAGCTCGCCTTCTACATTAACAAAAGTAGCTGCACAAGATGCAATTGATAACTTATTATAAGAAATTATTAATAATAAAAGCGATGATTTTAAGTCACCGCTTTTATAATAATTTTAGATATAGTATAATAATATAAAAACAATACAATTAGGAGGAGAGAATGATACTTTCAGTAGATTTAAGTTTTCTAAACTCAATCCATTTTATTTTTTATCTTGTTTTAGGTTTGGCGATTTTAGGAGGTCTTATAAGAGGATTTAAAAAAACCGTTTATACATTTATTGTAATGGCGTTATTCTATGTTATATTTTTTGTGACTATCGATAAAGTGGTCGCAATCTTATGGACAATGGATATGCCTTGGCTTGGACCAATACTTTCAAATATAGACCCTAGTTTAAGCAATTTTACTTCTTTTGAAAATAGTTTGAATACCTTTATTGACTTGATAGTAGGTAGTAGCATTAGCCTAGACGTAGGATCTGATTCAGTTGTAGCTTTAGCAACAGGATTAATGCAATTTATCTTAAAGCTTGTTTGGGCTGTTTTATATTTTACAGTAATTTTATTAGCTTATAAGATTCTTACTTGGATAATTGGAACTATATTTTTTAAAAAGAAAAAAGGAGAGTCAAAGAATCCTTTATTTGGAGGAATACTTGGGGTAGCTAATGGGTTGATGGCTATTTTTGTCACAATGATTATGTTAGGAGGGATGATGTCTTTAACTGAATCTACTCTTACAATATTAGGAGACGATTCAATAGAACCGCTTTCTTTTGAAACTAGACTTGATGATTTTAATGGAGATCATTCAATAATTGAAATGGCTAATTTTAATACAGCAGAATTAGATGAATATATTCCATATTTACAGTCTATGGTCGATGAATATAATAACAATATATTTGTAAAAATTGCAAATAAGATTAAAACGACATCTTCGATTAATAATACAGTAGAGGTTCCTTTAAATATTGATTTGTTTGATAAGGTTCTATCATTTAATTATGAAGATAAACAGATAGGAATTCGTTATGAAGTTAGTATTCTCTCAAGTGCAGCTAAGATATTTTTAGATTCAGATTACTCAACTACTAATAATATTACAGATATTACAGGAGATGAAATTAGAAACATATTTGCCAAGTTATCAAAATCGGCTCTTATTACAAGCTTAATTCCTATAGCTATTGAAGTAGGAACTGATTATTATGATCAAGATTTGTCTATTTCATTGGATGAGTTATATCAAATAGATTATGAACAGGAACTATCAAATATAGGAAATATTTCAGGAGCTTTATTCGATATTTTAAATGGAGCTGGTTTTATTGGAGGAGAAGGATCTTTGAGTCAACTTACTGTTGACGGTGATACCGTTAGAGATATATTTGGAGATATATCTGATTCAGAGGTAATAGTTTTATTAACGGAGAATATTCTATTACCTATGTTATCTGATTCAGAAGACGATTTTTCTACTATAATAACCGTTCCAGCTGATTTAGATGTTTCAGCAGAAATAACTGTTCTAGGTGATATTTTTGGAGAAATAGTTGATGCGGATATTCCTTTTTCTGAATTGGAAGACGCTGATGTTGGGGTGCTATTACAAGCTGCAAGTAAAGTTGATCTAACAATTTTGTTACAATCACAATTAGTTACTGAAGCACTTATAAATATATTAAGTGGTCAAACAAATGTAGAAGGATTAGATATTTTAACAATTCCCGAAAATATTAATTGGCATGACACCTATGACCTGTCAGGACAGTTAGAAACTCCCGGAGAATTGCGTAATATTTTAGAAGCATTAAACGCTTTAACAAATAGCGAAAGTAACATAGATTTAGATAATTTAGATATAAATACATTAATTGATATGGACGATACTGATATTGAAACCTTCTTTGATTCTTATGTTATTAGAGCTACGGTTTCTGATATTATTGCAGATACAGATTTAGGAGATGTACCTTTAGTTATACCTGATAGTGTATATGATTCCTTAGGCTATTTTACAAAATCTGAACTTGTTAATGTGGTTAAAAGCGTTAAGTTAATACTAACAAGCGCTGGAGATGATTTTGATATCTTACAAGCTTTAAGTTTAACAGATTCGGAGACAGATAAATTGTTATCTTCAGATATTATATATGCGACAATTGGTGCTGAAATATATGATTTAAGAAGTTCTTCTTTAGTCATACCTAATAGTACTTTATCGCTTGTTTTGGTTGATTCAGCAAATCAAACAGTAGTTAATAAATCTGAAATCAAAAATATACTAAAAGCTCTAGCAGTATTAGATATTCAAGACTTCGATTCTATATCTTTTGATGCAACTATATTAAATACTTTAGAGAATAGCACACATGATGATTTAGATGATTCTAAGATTAATACTTTGTTAGGATCTAGTATTGTACATGCAACTGTATCCGATATGATTTTGAATTTAGATGAATTAAATGGGGGAGTATTAACTGTTCCAAACTCTGATTCTTTAGGAAATCAAGTAAAATATTATGATGCTAGTGATTCTTTATATATGATTAATAAAACAGAAATTGGTAATGTATTAAAAGCATTATATGGAATAAATATTACTGATTTTGATAGCATTAATTTAGAAGATACTTCTTTATTAACAGATAATATGGATATATTAGTTGATTCTGGTATAATACACGCAACTATGTCTAAAATTATGATGGATATATCTGGGACAATTGAAATTCCAGAAAAATCATTTAATAATCAAGATGTTTTAATAGTAAGCGGTAGTACGACATTTATATCTAAAGATGAATTAATAAATTTAATGGATGCACTTGATATTTTAGAAATAACAAATCCAGCTAACTTTACATCTGGATTTGACCTTTCAGTTTTAAATACTCCGACTAAACAAGATACGGTTTTATCTTCAGCAATAGTACACGCAACTGTTTCTAAAACAATTTTAGATTTAAATCCAACTATTTTATATGTTCCTGACCAGAGTGAAGATGGAATTGCTCTTAAAATAGATAGAGGAACAGGTGGCAATGTTACAACTTATGTATTGCCTTCAGAACTTGAAGCAATGATTAATGTATTTAATGCTTTAGGATTGGATTTAAATCAATTAAATGTTAGTTTTACTACATCTGATTTGTTAGATAATTCAAGCTTGATAGTAGAATCAGCTAGTTTACAAGGACAGATTTCAGATAGAATATTAAATGGTTCAACTGATATTATCGTACCTGATTTAGATAATTCTAGCCAAAATATTAAAATAGTTTATGGAGATGTTACATATATTAAAAAAACAGAATTACTAGCTTTCTTAAATTCAGTTAACCAAATTAGCGGACTTAATGATTTTACAACATTTAGTTTTAATCCAAGTGATTTAGCAAGTTTAGATTTAGATAATTTCTTTGTGTCAAATATTATGCAGGCAACTGTCTCTAAGTTTGTTTTAGACCAATCTGGCACAGAAAATCCAGGGGCATATGGAACAGCTGTCTTATTAGTCCCAACTGCTAAGAGAGAAAGCATTTTAGTAAATACTGCTAATCGAGAGCAAATAGAAAAACAAGAATTAATATATATTATTAATGCATTAAATACCTTAGGAATGGGTAATTTCGATAGCGGAATGGATCCAACTGGTATAACTTCAAAGACAGCTTCTGAAATAGATGAAGTATTATTGAGTGCTTCATTCCATATCACAATTGATAATATGTTAAGAGCCAATGCTAATATCAGCAGTGATATACCTGCATTAGCTTTAGTTAGTGGCGGAGCTTATGGAGTTGATCCTTTAACTACAAAAACGGAATTAAGAGATTTCATTGTGGCTATGAATACAATAGGAGCTACTGATTTCCAAAATGATAGTATTTCGCTTAATGATATTGCTTCTTTAGACGCAACTCAAAGAAGTACTGTTCTTGAATCAATGATTGTCCGTAATAAATTTACACCGGACTTAGAATCATTAGCTAGTGCTGACCCGGGATATAGTTTTGAAGCAAGTGATTATAATGCAGATCCTGTATCACCATTCTTAACACAAGTGGCTGCTTTAGATGCGGTTAATTATTTCTATCCATTACCATAAAAACAAATTAGAGGAAGTTTTCTTCCTCTTTTTTTAAAAAGTTCTCACAATAAAAAAACACTAATTATAAATAAATTCTTAAAAGTAGACATTTAAAAAAACGTCTACTTTTTTCTATTCCTTCGTCTTTTGCCATTATAAAAAATCAAACATTCAGGTCTTTTGTTTTAGCTATTGTTTCATTCAAAGTATCCGCAATTAAAATTATATCCTGTTTATAGCTTATTGTGTATGCTATCCAGTTTCTTGTTTCTAAATCTAGTATCGTACTTAAGTATGTTCTTTTGCCGTTTCTCTTGAGCATAAGATAAATTATATCTGTAACCCATCCTTTTTGATGGAATTCTCTTTTAAGCTTGTTTGTTTGACATTGTTCTTCTGTATACTTCTTATTATAGTTTGGTTTTAAATCTTTAATGTATTTAGGTACTACTCCATATTTTTGCATTATTCTAAGTGCTTTCTTGATTATTAAATAATCTTGATAATCGGGGTCTACTGTATTCCTGTATTTATAGTAGTCTTGTATGGCTATTACTTATTTTATATTCGTTTACTAGTTTCAGCCATTTTGCTTGATATTCTGGATCTTGTTTCATTTAAAAAATACCCCCAAATTTATTGTTTGAAAGTATTATACTATTTTATTATCTGCTTTTTTAGATATGTATCGTTTGACGCTTACTTTTCTTTAAGCTCTTTACTGTAACTTCGATTACTTTTCTCATTCTTAAAAAATGATTCACCTAAAGCTATATATCTTCTTGTCCATCTATATATGGTTATATCTCCATTTTTACCATTTAACCCATCTTCATTTACCATCTTAGATGCTGACTCTCCATTTTGATATCTTGTAACTATCTCCATTCTTATGTCATTACTGTAACTGCCATTTCTTCCCATATAAAAATACCTCCAAAGTATCTTACTATAATCTTTTACTCATAACCCTTTTTTCTTAAAAGATTACTTTCTTTTTTATAGTGTCTACTTTAAAGGTATCATATCATTTAGTTATTAACATCTTAATCATATTCTGCTTTTTATTTAGGGTTCACTATATGAGGTCCACTTTATTACAAGTATTTTTTTGTGTTTTTTATAAAGCTTCATTTTTCAAAGGATTAACATTATAGCTCTCTACTTTAAAGGATTCCCCATCAAAAAAAATTTTATTTAGACAACAATTATATAATCTAGAAGTGTACTTAAATTCAGAAACATGTTTTGTAAGTATAGCTTTTATAACATGTGAATGAGTCACAACTAATAGTTTCTTATCTGGATATTTATGACAAATATCTATCAATGCATCGCAAACTCTTTTTTCTAATTCATCGTTAGTTTCCATATTGGGTACGAGTCCTCTATGGATTAAATAATAGTAATCATCATTGATTTCTTTTCCATCATAATCGCCAAAATTACGTTCAATTAAACCTTTATCCATTACAATAGGGCGAATATTCAACATTCCCTTAGTAACCATTTTAGCTGTAGTATATGCACGCTTTAAAGGTGAACTTATCACCATATCAAAAGTGATTTTATTTTTCACAAAATATAAACCAGTTTGAAAAGCCTGCTTTAACCCATCTTCGTTTAAAGGGTTATCCATTCTACCTTGAACTATGAAATTTTTATTAGCTTCTGTTTGCGCATGACGCATTAAAATTATTTCATTCATCAAATCACCATTGGTATTATAACAAAAAAACAAGATTTGTTAAGTAAAATCTTAATTGTAAGTGGTTTCACCTACAAAAATCTTTAGTTTACAACTATATAATTTAATAGTATAATAAATATTACAAAGAGAGGTAAAAGTTTATGAGAATGGTAGATATAATAGTTAATAAACGTGAAGGAAAAGAAAACACACAAGCAGAAATTGATTTTTTAATAAAAGGTTATGTAAAAGGTGAAATTCCTGATTATCAAATAAGTTCTTGGTTAATGGCGACTTATTTTCAGGGAATGACTGATAATGAATCTTTTTATTTAACGAAGGCTATGCTTTATAGTGGAGATATTATTGATTTAAGCATGATAGATGGAGTAAAAGTTGATAAACATTCAACTGGAGGGGTTGGCGATAAAACAACACTTGTTTTAGGGCCACTTGTGGCGAGCCTAGGGGTTAAACTCGCAAAACTTTCAGGGCGTGGATTAGGACATACTGGTGGAACGCTTGATAAAATGGAATCAATAGATGGTATGAATATTAACTTAACAGAAGAAAGATTTATTGAACAAGTTAAAGAAATAAATATGGCTGTAGCCGGACAAACAAAAAAGATTGTTCCAGCTGATAAATTATTGTATGCTTTAAGAGACGTAACAGGAACTGTACCATCAAAGCCTCTAATTGCTTCAAGTATAATGTCAAAAAAATTAGCTAGTGGCGCTGATGTTATTTGTCTTGATGTAAAAATAGGTGATGGAGCTTTTATGAAGACCTTAGATGAGGCGAAAGCTTTATCAAAAATAATGGTTTCTATTGGAAAATCTTTTAATAAATCTGTTTTTGCATTTATTACAGACATGGATCAACCTTTAGGTAATACTGTAGGTAATAGACTTGAAGTATTAGAAGCTATTGATACATTGAGTGGTAATGGACCTAAAGATCTAGAAACGCTTTGTGTAAATATTGCATCATACATGATTTATTATGCTAAAAAAGCTGATTCAGTTGAATCTGCCAAAGAATTGGCTTACGAACAATTACATAATGGTAAAGCTTTAGCTAAATTTTATGAATTTGTTGAAGCACAAGGTGGTAAAATTTCAGATTTAGAAACGTTCATTAAAGTAAAGGAAATTCTTCCTTACAAAGCCAAAAAGTCTGGATATATAAAGCGTATTAAAGCTTTAAATATAGGTCTTGCGTCTATGAAACTTGGTGGTGGTAGAGAAACAAAAGAAGATATAATAGATCCAAATGTTGGAATTAAATTACATAAAAAGATTGGAGATTTCGTAAATGAAGGTGATGTTTTATGTGATATTTATAAAAACAAACCATTATCAGAAGATATCTTACCTTTATTAGATGAAGCTTATAAAATAGTTGAGGAAAAAATATCTTCACCAGAAATTATTAAAACAATAATTAATTAATCTGATTGTAAAGTATATTTAATAGTGATATAATATAAATAGAAAAGGGGAGCTAGGAAGACCTGGCTGAGAGTATAGCTAACTGCTATTGACCTTACCTGATCTGGATAATGCCAGCGTAGGATAATATCTTACTTATTAGGTCCCTTTAATTTTTAGGGGCTTTTGTTTTGTTCTTATAAAGGAGAGAAAATGAAAAAAGATGAAATACAAGCTATGGTAGAAACTGGTGTGTTTGTAGGAATAGCTATAGTATTAGATTTGGTATTTGGGGCAATTTATTCGCTACCATATGGTGGAAGTATTGGGTTAAGTATGTTGCCAATATTTATGATAGCTTCTAGAAGAGGACTTAAATATGGTCTTATTTCGGGAATTCTTTTTGGATTAATCCAAACAATGATAAGAGTATATTTTTTAAATTTCTTACAGTATTTTTTAGATTATATTTTAGCTTTTACAGTATTAGGTATAGGTGCCTTAATCCCCAAAACATTAACTAAGGTTTCAAGATTTGTTTCTTTAATATTATTGGGAAGTTTTCTTAGATTAATAGCTGCTTCTTTAGCGGGAGTAGCTTATTGGGCTGAATATATACCAGGAGAAATGGCTTGGGTAGATAGTATTTTTCATACTAATATAGTTGGGAGTTTAAGTCAAAATGCATTAATATTTTTTGGGGCATTTATATATAACTCTTTATATATGATACCATCGGCTTTGTTTTGTGTAATAATAGGAATTATTATTCATAAACGAGGTATACTACAATATAATATAAATAGACTTTCTTAAAAAAATATATTACAAATATTAGCACTCAATACTTGACAGTGCCAATTTTTGTGATATAATATGAATGAAATTAATAAGATGGAGGTTAATTATGAGCAAAGAAATAAAACAATTTCAAACAGAATCTAAAAAATTATTACATTTAATGATTCATTCGATTTATACAAACAAAGAAATTTTTTTAAGAGAGTTAATATCTAACGCAAGTGATGCAATAGACAAATATCACTTGTTAAGTTTAACTGATGATTCATTAGAGAAAACAAATGACTATGAAATCCATATTGATGTAGATAAGAAAAAACGTAAGATTACGATAACCGATAATGGTATCGGTATGACTTATGATGAACTTGTCAATAATATAGGAACTATAGCTAAAAGCGGAACATTAGAGTTTTTTAAAAATCTAAAAGATAAAGAAACTAAAGATTCAGATTTAATTGGACAATTTGGAGTTGGATTCTATTCTGCTTTTATGGTATCAAGAAAAGTAGAAATTATTACTAAATCACCTTTTTCTGAAAAGGGATATCGTTGGACATCAACTGGTGAAGATGAATTTACAGTGGAAGAGATTAAACGTCAAAAAAGAGGAACAAAGATAACTCTTTATATTCGCAAAAACGAAGATGGCGAAAGCTATGATGAATTTTTAGAAGCTTATAAAATTCGTTCTTTAGTTAAGAAGTACTCTGATTATGTTAAATATCCAATCACAATGGAGAGGGAAAAAAGTATACCTAAAAAAGATGAAGATGGAAAAGAAATAGAAAACGAATTTGAAACTATAGTTGAAACAGAAACTTTAAATGAGATGGTTCCAATTTGGAAAAAGAATAAATCTGAAATTAAAGATGAAGAACTAAATGATTTCTATAAAACACAGTATTATGATTACAATAATCCTATGTTTCATATTTGGACAAATGTTGAAGGGGCATTGACTTATAAATCAATAGTATTTATACCTAGTAAAGCTCCGCAAAATTTATATTCTGATAAATATGAAAAAGGACTACAATTATATGCGAAAGATGTATTTGTAATGGATAAATGTAAAGAATTAGTTCCTGATTACTTAAGATTTATAAAAGGGCTTGTTGTTTCGTCTGATTTGAATTTAAATATATCTAGAGAAGTTTTACAACATAATAGACAACTTGCGAAAATTCAAAAGAATTTAGAGAAGAAAATAATTAATGTGTTGGAGAAAACTTTAAAGAATGATCGTGAAAAATATGAAGAATTCTGGAAGGAATTCGGCGTAAATATCAAATATGGTATTTATGATAGTTTTGGAATAAATAAAGATTTATTAAAAGACCTATTAATATTTGAAACAGTTAATGAAGATAAAAAGATTACTTTAAAAGAATATGTAGAAAAAATGCCTAAAGACCAAAAAGAAATTTATTATGGTTCCGCACATTCAAAAGCTGCATTAAAGGCAACACCTCAAATGGATGTTATTAAATCAAAAGGTTATGATGTATTAGTTTTAACCGATGATATAGATGAATTTATGATTAGTATGCTTGGAGAATATGACAAAAAACAATTTAAATCAATTAATAAAGGTGATTTAAACATTGTTGATGAAAAAGAAAAAGAATTATTAAAAGATTTAGAAACCGAAAACAAAGATTTAATACAACATATTAAAGATATATTAAAGGATGAAGTAGATGATGTTAAATTATCAACGCGTTTAACTGATTCACCTGTATGTTTAGTAAGTGGAGATGATTTATCATTTGAAATGGAAAAAGTAATCAATCAAATGCCTGGGGACAAGGATATGAAAGCTAAAAAGATTTTAGAAATAAATCCTAAGCATGATCTCTTTAAAGCAATAGAAAAAATTAATAGAGAAAATCCAGAAGATATTCAAGATTACGCAGAGATTTTATATAATCAAGCTTTATTGATAGAAGGATTAGAAATTAAGAATCCAGTTGATTTTTCTAATAAAATGGTTAAAATATTAGTAAAGGCCGCAAATTTAGGAGAAGTCAATGGAAAAGATTCTAAAGAAAATAAAGAATGATTTAATTGGGATAAAAAAACAAGAAAATTGGAAGTTTAAGAAATATTCTAATAATGTTCAAGCTATTTTAGAATACTTAGATTATTTTACAATTAATCGCAAAAAACATTTTCTCTCTATTCGTTTTATTCTTCAAAAAGAACAAAAATCATTAAGTGTTATTTATAACATTAAATTTAACACTAAAAATTTAAATGTTGATGAAACATATTCTTTTGAAGATAAAAATCAAGAAAATTTACCAGGAATAAAAAAAGAAAATAGAGAAAAACTTTTGCAAATATATAAGTTTCAAGTAAAAGAGAATCAAATTGTTAATACTGTTTCTTTGGAAGAACAATATGAAGTAATAATGAAAGTGTTCAAAGATGATATAAAAACAG
>CAZSZZ010000021.1:0-14703 GCA_964611005.1 uncultured Candidatus Izemoplasmatales bacterium
TTTCTCTTAACTTAATGACATTGATGTTTTATGGCTTTTTTTATGTGAAGAAATTATTAATGGAATTAACATTTCATCAATTGTTAATCCTGCATGTTGTGCTTTGAAAGATTGTTTTGAATTAACAAGTTTAAACGAATATTTATCAATAGCTATTGAAAAATAATCGCCAAGAAATTCTTTTAGTTTTGGATGTGCAACATCATTGCCTAAAAATTTAGCTTTTAAAATATCTTCTGATTTGTATAGTATAAAATAATCTTTAAATTCTTTATTGAAATTCTTAACAAATTGTTCTTCCATCCCTTCTTTTATAAAGAAAGCAGTGGCTCTAGCTTCAACTGATGGTTTGTGTTTGAATGTGTCTACTATTTTAGGATAATCCCATAACACAACTTCTTCTATATCAATTTGACCATGATCAGCAGTAATAATGACTAATGTATCATCATCTAATTTTCTAATTAACCTTTCAACATTTTCATTAATTTCTTTTAAATGATTGTGAACCTTATTTGATAAAGTTCCAGTTTTATGCAAGTAAGTATCTAATTTATCCCAATATGCATAAATAAAATGCTTGTCTGGTTTTTCTGTTTCTTTAATGATTGAATCACATAAATCTTTGAATGTTTTATGATTTGGTTCTCTAAACTCCGGAAATATTTCTTTCGTTTTAACATTTGGATTATATTTTTCTATTAGTTCATATATTTTTGTAACCGAAACAAATTTTTCGCTTATATTATAATCAAAAGTTGTTTTATCATTATAAAAATCTTTATTTAAAAATAAGATTACAGATTTATCTTCTTCCTTAATATATTGAAGCCAACCAATCCAGCCAGTATTGACAGGCGGTTTGCCTGTTAAAATGGAAGTCGTTGCCGAAACTGTTGTAGAAGGAAAAACAGTAGTTAATTCGTCTTTTTGATTTTCAATAAGATATTTAACTTCTTCGCTATGTTTTTTTAAAATAACAGATCCCATTGCATCAACTAAAATTAAAACAACATTTCTATAATTCTTATTAAGTTCTCTTTCAAGAATATTAATACTCTTATAAGAAGTAGGAACATTGTAGTGTTTTAAAATAGTCGTTGTAATATTCATTAAGCAATGATTATAGTCTGGAATAATTATATTTTTCATATTGGTCTCCTAATTTCAGCAGTCTTTATTTTTGGCATAAATTTAACTCTTGTATAAAGTAGTGTTCCAATAATCGCAGCTAGAACATTGCTCATGAGCATTGAATACCATATTCCAAGTGGTCCTAGATTTGTATATTTCATAGTATACCATACAAAAGGCAATCTAAAAATCCAAAGTCTTACAACTGCCAGTATAAATGATAAATGTGTATCTCCACTTCCTTGAAAAGTTGATAAATATGCTTGAAATATAGCCATTAATGGTAGCCCTATGCCTATATAGAACATATATTGAACAGCGTTATTAACCGTTTCATTGTCATGGCTAAACCAACCAACAATAGTATATCTAAATGGCAATAAAATTGAAATTCCAATTGCCATTATTATAATACTCATAACCATGCCTTCTTTTACGGATTTCTTAGCTCTAACAATATTACCAGCTCCAATATTTTGAGCTACATAAATTGCGATTATAGAAGTAATGGATGAAACTGGAAACATAACAAGAGAAGTTATTCTGTTTCCTATGAAAAAGGCAGCTGTGACATAATCCCCAAATGAATATATCATTCCATTCAATATAACAAATCCAATTGCTTGAATTGATTGTCCAGAAGAAGCAGGAAAAGCAATTAAAGTTATTTTCTTAATAATAGGAAAATTAATATATTTAGTTTTAAATTTAATTTTAATACCGTTTTTAGCGTTTATTAAAAAATATAGAACAATAGGAATCATAACTAGTTGCCCTACTAATGTTGCTATTGCAGCTCCAGTAATTCCTAGATTAAATCCCAAAATCAATACAGCTGTCAAGATAATATTAATAGTTATAGCAATAGAGTTTATAATTACAGGCGTTAAAGTATCTCCTGTAGCTCTTCTTATAGCTTGAAAAGCAAAAACAAGAAATACAGCGGGCATTTCAAAACTTCTAATTCTAATATAAATAGTTGCGTATTCTAAAACATCAGATTCAACGCCAATTAATTTTAATATTAATGGACCAAAGAAAAATACAAACGCATTAAATATAAATCCTAAAAGAATAGATAAATAAACAGTATTGGTCGCATATTTTTCTGCATTTTCATTATCTTTTTTGCCAATAAATTGACCAATTAATCCATTACTCGCAACGCTTAATCCTATACCGAATGATAAAAACACAAAAAATATAGGCCAAGTCAGTCCAATAGCTGCTTGCATTTGCGTAGCTACAATTTGATTTGGAATTAACCCAATAAACAATGTATCCACTATATTGTGCAATGTTTTTAGAATATTAGCTAAAAACACAGGAAAAGCTAAATAGATTAAACCTTTCCAAATAGGATTTTGTTTCAATATAATATTGGATCGTTTTCTAGAAATAGAATCCATAAAATTCACACTTTCAATAAAAAGAAAAGCACACTGCTCAACGTGTGCTAATTAGCTGCATAATATGGTGCCGAAAGCAGGAATTGAACCCGCAACCTACTGATTACAAGTCAGTTGCTCTACCAGGTTGAGCTATTTCGGCATGGTGGAGATTGACGGGCTCGAACCGCCGACCCTCTGCTTGTAAGGCAGATGCTCTCCCAGCTGAGCTAAACCTCCAAATTAATTATGCATTACAATTTTACTATTACTTATAGCTAATGTCAAGCAAATAATTTCAAAAAAATTATTTTTTCAAATGTTTACATTTTTATCAAACAAATGATTTATTTTAAAAATATATATATCAATAAAATTGATTTTCAATTAATTTAATAAATACCGTAAGAACTAACAAATCTGCACTACCCCCAAAACTTAAATTATTATTTAAACAAAATTCATTCAAAGATAAAATCGCTTCTTCATTACTTATTAGATGTTGTTTAAATATTTTTTTTATTTCCAGATAAAATTCATATGTCTTAGCTCGTTTTAATAGTACTGTATCTTCTATCTCAGAAATAATAAAAATTAAAGTTTTAATAAGCGAAGAATCAGATAGGTCTTTTAAATAAGGCAAAGCTTTTTTTACAGATCCAAAACCATTTAAAGCCTCACCTCTTATGCCTTTTATATTGAAATCTTTGAATGCTTTCAAACCAAATGAATTTATATCAGTATTAAAATCTTTTATAACTGGTTTTGATATTTCCTTTACTTCATCAAAAATATTGTCTAAACTACCATTATAATATAGAACGTGTCCATATGCAGCAACCATTAAACCCATATTGAATATCAATCCCTTATATGCATTAATATTATTTGTTTTGTTCAACATTGCCTCTTCTGCTTCTAAACCAATTTGTCTTATTTTATAGAATATAGAATCTATCTTAATTTCACAAAAACCAACCTCAAACATTTTAACAAGATAAGGTAAAATTGCATCTTTAGCGTTAATCATCAAACTGTAATTCATATCACTGTGACTTCCGTTTGTATATGGAGTTACCAATCCAAATTTGGGATGCAAATTTAATTCTGTTAATATACTTTTATCAATTAAATTTTTTGTTTCTTTAACCAGAACCATTTTTATTTTATTTTTTACAAAATCTAATAATTCATCTAAACTATGATTATTCTCTCTATTACATACAAAAGCGGGATTATCACATATATAACATTTCCTCATAAATCCTCTAGACAAAATTTTCAATCCATCATAAACATCTAAATCAATAAATCTACCTAATTTCGTATTTTCTTCAATCAAAATAAGTTCTTTTTTGATATGCTTTGGATTATTATTGCTGCCTAACAGATAATATGGGCCACCAAAATCATCATAAAACTCAAAAAAATCATAGAGCTCTTTAGGAATTAATTTAAAATATCGTTTTACTAAAAAATATGCTATATTAAGTTTTTTATTATCACCTGGAATATTAGATTTGACCGTAATTACGGCGTTATAAGCTGCTTTTAATTTTTGCATTTTTGCAAATCTATTTTCGCGAGAGATAAGAATTTTATCTAATTGTAATTTCAAAATTTATTCATCTCTTTCATATTATCTTAAATTTTATTTAAATTTTATATTTTTAATGTGATAAGCAACGAAAACTTATTTAATCTACTTGATATATACAATCAATATATGTTCCATCTCTATATTCTACATAACCAATTATTCTATTCGAATGTTCTATCTTAGCTGGAACTCCTGTAATACTGTGAGCAATTTCATATAATTCTTTAATAGTATAAATGGGTAAACCGCTATTTTTAAGGGTATTTTGTATATCTTTTCTTTTCGGGTTAACAGCTATACCTCTCTCAGTCACTAAAATATCTATATCACTACCAGGAGTTGTTACAGTAAATACTTTTTCTTTTATAATAGGTATTCTAGATTTAAATAATGGAGATATAATAATAGTAACATTAGCTCCATAAGCTATATCAGCGTGTCCACCACTTCCTCCTATTATATTACCCCAAGAATCAGTTGTAACATTTACATTATAATCAAGATCAATTTCAGTAGCACCAAGAATTACAAAAGATAATTGATTACAAATTGGGTCTTTTTCAAATGGATTTCCATACTTAGAAGCGGACATAGCTATATGTTTATCATTAATATTATATGATTTAACTGCGTCTAAATCAAAACATTGAACATCATAAAGCGCTTTAAACAGGCCTTTATTTAACAAATCAACATAACTTTTAGTTATTCCTCCAGATGCAAAACTTCCTGTTATATTATTGTTTATCATTATATCCTTAATATACTTAACTACCGCTAATGAAATTTTACCAGCTCCTGTTTGCATAGAAAAATTATTTTTAATTAGGCCTAGGTGATTTATCATATTTGCACAATCCTTAGCTATCTTTAATCCAATTGGGTCTTTTGTTAGTTTTGTTGTGCCTGATACAATACCATTAGAATTACCAATTGAATCTACTACTACAACTGCATCAACATATACACCATCAAATTGATATTCATCTAATTTATCAACTAAATTATCTGTAATTAATACAACTTTTTTGGCATATTGTAAATCACTAATTGCATATCCCAATGTACCACATGCTGATGGACCAAAAGCCCCTGTACCATTGCCAAACTTATCAACGGTAGGACAAGCTAAAAAAGCAACATCTATTTTTAAATCTCCACTTTCTATTGCTCTAGCTCTGCCTCCGTGTGTATTCATTATGAGTTTACCCTTAAGATATCCTTGCCCGATAACATCTGCAACTCTACCATTAATATAATTTGTATGAATATTTGTAACATTTTCATTCAATATTAAATCAGCTAAATTAGTATAACTAGGAAAAATAGAACTCGGTGCAAAATGCATATTTCTTAAATCTCTTTTTTTCACAATCTCACAAACTTGTTGTAAAACACTATCCCCGTTTCTTAAATGATGATGGAAAGATAAACATTGGTTTGATTTAATTTTAAAATAATCAAAAGCTGATTCAATACTATTCAAAAAAACAGTTCGAAACTGTTTTTCTTTTTTATTTATTAATATTCTTTTCATATTCAAATATGAATCGCTAGTTTTAAATGAATTTAAATTATCTGGGATAAATCTATTAACTCCATTTATCATATTTTAATATTCTCCTAAATCAAATGGTATGACTTTGCCTTATTTATTATTTTTTCTGCTTTCATTAAAAGAGGTTTATCTATCATTTTTCCTTCGACAGAAAAAGCTCCTTTATTAACATTTTTATTTTTCTCTTTAATCACTTTAATCGCCCAATTAATTTCATTTTTAGAAGGAGAAAAAACTTTGTTAATTATTTCAAGTTGATTTGGATGAATTGCAGTTTTAGCTTTCATTCCAAGATTTTTAGCATTCAAGCAATCTTGCCTTATTAATTCTTCATTATCAATTAAAGTATTAGGTGTATCAATCGCGATAATATTATTTGCTGTACATGCATAGATTACCTTTGATCGTGCAAATAATATCTCTTCACCTTTATTAGTCCTATTAATTTCCAATTCACTACATAAATCCTCCGCACCTAATAATATTCCCTCTACTCTTTTATGTTTTGCAATCTGATTTATTTCAATAATAGAATTAGTTGTTTCTGTTAACGCTATAATTTTAATCTCATTCAATTTAAATTCTTTTTCATATAAACATAGATATTTGTCTAAAACAACTAATGACCTATTATCCGTTTTTGGTAATAACACATATTTTACTTTTTTAGTCTTTAATAATTCTAAATCACTCAAAAAAAACTCTGTATCAACAGGATTTATTCGCAACACTATTAAAGACGGATAATTTACTCCTTCATTAAAATAATTCATAAGAAGGTTTCTTGCATTATCTTTTTCTGAAATATCTACAGAGTCTTCTAAATCAAATATAATTCCATCAGCTGAAAAAATATCAGCATTTTGAAGCATTGAAGGATTATTACTTGGAATAAACAAAAGAGACCTAAACATATTATTTCATCCTTTTTATAGCGCTAATTAGTCTTGATTTAATTGTATAATCTAAAGCTCCCTTGTCTTCAACAACCACTATTACATTTTTAACATCTAATTCTTTTAATGTGCTTTCTATAGTAGCTTTAATTTGGTCATAGAAAAAAACCGCAACAACACTCTCAATTATAATTTCCGTTTTGTCACTTTCTTTCACAGTTATGAAACAGTCATTTGACTCTTTACTACCTGCAGTTCCTATTTTCATATTACCTCCTTTTAGTGCGAGCTAATATACGATTCATCTCATTTCTAACTATCATATATCCAGCATCAACACCCATTCCTGGTTTAGCTAAACATTGAGTTGCTTTGCAAGCAATAGCTATATTAGTTGATATTTCTGCAGAAATATTCGTCTCATTGCATGTTCCTCCGCAATAACTACCTATTCCAACTTTATTACAATATAAAATTGCCTCAATAGTATTATTTACTCCACCTAAATCAGGAGTTTTAATTTGCAACATATGTCCAGCTTTTTGATTAGCAAAATCTATAATATCTTCTAAAGTATTACACCATTCATCCGCTACAATTTCTAATTTAGACCCTTGTTTTTCTAATTCTTCTCTTATAACTTTTAAATAATATATAGTATCTTCTTTGTTTCCAGCATCAATAGGACCTTCTATTCGTATTTTTAAAGGTTTAGCTGTTTTTTCAACATCTAATAAATATTTAACAATTCTATCAATATCATTGTTAAATGCTAATCCAATTGTACCATACACATCTATATGAATAATAGGTTGATAATCTTTTCGTGGTTTATAAGTATTTATTCTGTTTTTTAACCATTCAATATATTTTAAAAGAATCTCACCATTAATACCTAGTTTAGTATTTACATTATTTATTAAAGCATGAGGTAATACATCAGCTTCTTTTAGAATCATTTTATCTACATTAGTATATCGATCATCGCCTGATTGTGTAAAAATAGCTACAGACTCATAATTTAAATCATTAATATCGTATTCTTTTCTAACTATTTCAGCCATAGTAACACCATGATATAAAGCAGTAGCGCTCAATAATGCCTGTGTTAATCCATAGCGAATAGCTGTATGTAATCTCTTGTCATTCACTAATATTTTATCATATTTTTCAGCTAAAGTCCTAAATATATCAATAGATTCTCCAATTAGTTTTGGTTTTATATATTTTTCTATAAATGGAATATACTCATCCGCTAAAAATAAAGAATCCCTACCTCCAGTACCTGAATACTGTACTGCAGCACAATCACCAATTCCTACCATTCCATTTTCAAGAACAAGTTGTATAGATATAGCTTCACCTTTTTGTCTAATTGAAGTAAATCCTTGAATACTAGGTTTCCCTATATAGAGAAACCCATCATTAATAGCTCCTTCTTTTATAGCTTTTTGATCATCAAAGAAAAACCCTGTATATGATTTTGAAATGATTACGTCCTTAATTTTCATAATATGTCCTTTATTAATTTGGCCTTCCTATTAATTTTCCTCTACTGACAGAATAAACATCATCAACAGTCATTTGAAATGAAACATTTCTATTTTCTAATTTAGCTCTATCTTCTATTTTTTTACGATGAAAATCTTTAATAGATTTATCAAATCCTAAATTACCAAATTCTAAAATACGTATCATTCCTTCATTATCTCTGGCTGGCAATATCTTACCTGCATTATATTTACTTGGAGCAAAAGGAATATCTAATAATCCTTGTTTAAAAGCGTTCACGGTTCCAATTGCTAAATCTCCATCTCCTACTTCAATAACTACATCCATTAAACAATCTACTTCTTTTTTAATTTGCTCAATTTCATTCTTTAAAGAATTTGATTCAACCATTACTTGGTCTTTTAACATGTTAACAATAAATTTTGAAGCTTTTATCCCTAATCCATTAGCTTCTTTAGTTGGAATACCAACAGATTCTTGAGGTGATTTTGATATTAATTTAGTTGCTTTTGATAAAGCAGCAACTGTAGAACTATAAGATATTAATGCCATAGCTTCAGCCTCATCTTGTGGGAAGCCTCCCATCCATTGATGAAAAACTGTAGATATTTCCATGCCTTTATATCCAAATTTATTCAAATAATAAATAGTTTGCTCATATAAAGAATTGATAGCCGCAACATCTTGCACTAGATTGCCACCCATGCCGTAACCAACAGTTATATTTTTAACACCTTGTTCAGCTGCTAGTAATGCCTCAATAATCATTACAGTGTTAGAGATAGATGGTGGAACCAATGTACCTGTGAGTGGTCCAAAAGGTTCACGGTTAATTCTAATACCTCTTTCTTCATAATAACCAACCAATCTATCTACATATTGCCAATTTTTAATAGATACTTCAAGAGGTACAGATTTTGCATAGGGAATATTGTATGAAATCCCTCCACCTTCATTAGATGTCCATCCAGCAGCGTGAATAATTTCTGATAATAAACGAGCATCAGGAGTTCCATGTCTCGCTTCAATAGGAACATTAACTGATTCAAAAACTTTTTTACAGTTCTTAACTCCGTAATTAACAACTGGAAATCCATTTAACAATGCTCTATGCTTTTTAATACTTTCTGATAGTCCTCTTTCAGCTTCATCATATCTATTTTGTCTTGTATAACTATCAATAGTTGATGGAACAAAATCGGCTCCACATTTTTCAAGATATTGTAATAATTTAATATGTTCTTCTAATTCAGGAACCCCCGCTCTTGGTTGTACTAATGTATCACCATTTTTTTTTGCTTTATTGAGCTTTAAAGCAAAATTCTTATGTTCAGGAACTGCTCTTAAATATTCAACAGCTTTATTTAAGTCTAGTTCATGATCTTTTCCTGTAACCCATCCACATAATACTTCTTTTCTGGTTTTTAAAAATTCTTCTTCAGTTAATCTCTTGTTTTTTAAATCCATGATATCCCCTAGATTCTAACTATATTTTTTTTCATTATTCTTAAAGCTACAAGTGGGTTTATCTTAGATAATAACCCCATAGCAGCTATAATATATTTTTTATCCACATAAAATTTAGGATCATTAGGCCTTAATTCTTGTGCGTTATGCAATATATTAGTAGTTCTTTTTAATATGCTTTCTTTATCTTTAGAATTAATAATAACTCCGCCAGTCCCAATAACATATTTAATTTCTGTTAAATCCTTGCCAATTTGGTTATAAACTTTACCCATCGGTGTATATACTTCTTCAATTCTTCCAACATGTCTATGCATTGCGCGATAAGCACATATTTCAGCCAAAAACAAGTCTATGAATTCGTCGTGTTTATTTTGAGGCAATGATTTAACATTTTCATATCTTTTTTTAACTTCTTCTTCAATATTTACATTCTTTTCCTTATTAATAAATTCAATTTCTTGTAAACTTAGAGATTTAATTATTCCTGGAGCAGAATAACGCATTCCAAGATCTCCTTCAACAGTTCTTTTAGCAAATGGTTCTTCTAAGCCATGAATAATTACATCACTTCTCTTTGTTGCGTTACAAATAGAATACATATCAGTTGTAGCTCCTCCAATATCAATTAAAACAATATCGCCAAAGCCACTTTCGTTTAAATATCCTTCTGATAATAATTTAGCAGCTTCTAATACTGCATTAGGTGTAGGTAATATTACCTGATCTATTTCTGATTCAATAGATTTTATTCCCTTTGCCTCTATTATTTTATTTAAAAATATTTCTCTTATTTTTTCACGTGCTGGTTCAGTGTTAAGTGAATTTACTTTTGGCATAACATTATCGCAAATATATCCATCTAATTCATATTTATTAAAAATTATCTCTATTTCATCGCGCGCGGATTTATTTCCCGCGAAAATAATAGGAATTTTAATATTCATCTTACCTAATAATTCAGCATTATAAAGCACACACTCCGAATTGCCTCCATCAGCACCACCGGCTAATAAAATTATATCAATGTTTTCGTTTAATATTCTTTGTACTTCATACTTATTAATATGATGTGATAAAACCAAATCAACTTTAGCTCCAGCCCCAAGACATACTCTTTTAGCCGCTTCAGAAGTAAGCTCTTCAACTAGACCAATAGCGGCCATTTTCAGGCCGCCAGCAGCAGAAGAACAAGCTATAACTTGTTCGAATTCTATATCTTTCCCTATCTTATCATAAAGCCTTTTTAACGCTTCATGATACCCTATACTTATATCTTCATCAACTGTAGTAAAATATGAAGCAGTATCAATAATATCTTCTGCTTCTGTATCTACAGCACATAATTTAGTGAATGTTGATCCGAAATCAATCAGCAAATATTTTGCCATACTATTCTCCCAAATCTTCCTTTATATCGCTTAAAGCATCTTCAATTGGCGTTCCAGGAGAGTAAACTCTATTAAACCCCATATCTAGAAAAGTTTTTTTTACTTCTGAAAAATCTTGTTTTCCAACAACTATATTTCCTCCAACGTATAAAAGAATATCTCCTATACCCGATTCAATACACTTATCTCTCATTCCTCTGCAATCAATCTCTCCATGTCCATATAATGAAGAAACCAAAATTAAATCAGCATCTGTTTCAATAGCCGCATTAATAAAATCTTCTTGTGAAGATAAAACACCAATATTAACTACATGGTATCCGTTATTTATGAGCGTATATTCAATGATTTTATTGCCCACAGCGTGTACATCTGCACCGATGACACCAATCACGATTGTTTTCAAAGTATTCTCCTTGTTTTGTAAGCGCTTGTAATATGTGTATCATTATAACATAGTAGCTTAAACTTTTAAAGATTAAAATTTATAAATTATTATCTCATTTTAAAAATTATTTTTTTATAAATTGTTTGATAAAACAAACAAAAAATCACTCAATCTATTAATATAACTAAGAACTAAATTTAAATCATTTCTTTTATGCAAATCTATGAGTTCAATTAATCTTCTCTCTGCTCTTCTCGTGATTGTTCTACATACATCAATATATGCGCCATTTAGCGATTTTTCTGATCCAGGTAATGAAAATTTAGCTTCTAAAGGATGTTCGTTAAGAACATTTTGCATTGTATTTTCTAACCAATTTATAGAATCAATTTTTAATTTTTTTAAAGAATCATATTTATTAGAATTTGAATCTGTCGCAATTAAAGAATTTATTTGTTGAAGAGTCTGTTGAATTCTTATAATTTCTTCATATTTAGTATAGTGATATGCTAGCCCTAAATTTGAACTAAGTTCATCAATAGTTCCTAAAACTTCAAATAAAATATTATTCTTTTTAAAGGGACGATTGCTATAATCTAAAGTGTTTCCTTTATCACCGTTTTTCGTGGATATTTGACTCACTTTTTTTATTTGCATATTTTGCCTCCAATTACTTTCTCTTTATTAATTCGGTAACAGCGAAAGTAGCAACATCTTCCGCAAAACTTCCAGGACCAAATCCTGCATCATATCCTAATTCTTTTGCTAATTCATGTGTAATTCTAGCTCCTCCAGCTATTAGTATTACTTTTTCACGTAAGCCTTCTGCTTCTAAAAGTTCAACTAGTTCTACAAGATTTTTAAGATGCACTTCTTTTTGGGTTACTGTTTGAGAAACTAATAAAACATCTGCATTTTTTTCAATAGCCATTTTAACAAAATCTTCATTTAAAACTTGTGAACCTAAATTATAAGCTTTTATACCTTTATAACGTTCTAATCCATAATGACCAGCAAAGCCCTTCATATTCATAATTGCATCAATTCCGACGGTATGAGCATCTGTGCCTGTAGAAGCCCCAACAAAAACTAATTCTCTATCAAATTCTTTTTTGATAAGAGTTTCAATTTCTTTTCTAGATAAAACTTTTGAAGTAATTTCTTCTACATGAATTTTATCGTAGTCAATACTGTCCTTTAACGAACCATATACAATATAAAAACTAAATCCATCCCCAATAGATTCGGCATGAACTACAGAAGGGTCCATTAATCCCATGGTTTTGGCAACTTCTTTAGCTGCAACTATACCCTTTTGATTTTTAGGAATCGGTAAAGTAAAACTTACTTGAACCTTGCCATCGTTTAAAGTATCTCCATATGGTTTAATGTTCATTGAAGAATCCCTCCAATCTATCGCTAATAACATTTATATATTCTGGGGATTTTTCAAAAACTCCATCGAGTCCTTTTCCACCATCAACTGGTCTTTTTGTATCGGCGAAAATTCCATCAGCTAAACTATTAAACATACCTGTTTTTTCTATTTGCCTTAATAAGACTGATGCTTCATCTAATACCTTTTTAGCACGTTTTTGAATTAAACCATTATCTTTAAATTCAATCTCAGATCCAAAATCTTTCATCGCTATTTGTATCATCTTTGCATTTTTAATAGCTAAGAATCTATCACTCATAAAAGGAGTGTGAATAGCTTCGGTCATCATACCTAGTAAATGAATAGATTGATCTGTAAAAGTAGTTACCATATTAAACATAACATTTTGTTGATATGCTCTAAAAATATTACCATTAATATGTTTTGTTGGTGGCATATATTTTAGAGGAGCCTTTGGGAAAATCTCTCTAGCCATCTGTGCTTGAGATAATTCAAGCAAAAAACTATTTTCAATTTCTGGATTTATTTCAAAAGCATGACCAAGTCCCATTAACTCTTCTGGTAAATTTGCTTTTTTCGCAAATGATTCGTTAATAAATTGTGAAGCCAAAACAGTATGAGCTTCAGTAACTGCATCACTAGTTGTTAAATAATTATCTTCCCCAGTATTTATTATTATTCCTGAATATGCATTAATTAACCTTGAAAAATATTGATCAATGAAGGTTCGTTTCATGTTAATATCTCTGAAAATAATTCCATACATACTATCGTTTAAAAGCACATCTAATCTCTCTAAAGCTCCCATACATGCAATTTCAGGCATGCATAATCCTGATGCATAATTAACTAATTTTATATATCTTTTTTCTTCGTTTGAAACTTCATCAAGGGCTTTCCTCATAATTCTAAAGTTTTCTTGAGTAGCAAACGTCCCGCCAAAACCTTCAGTTGTTTTTCCATATGGCACATAATCTAATAAAGATTGCCCGGTTGAACGTATAACAGCTATTATATCCGCCCCTGCCTTAGCCGCAGCTTTAGCTTGTATTACATCTTCATCAATATTACCTGTAGCAACTATTACATATAATTCTGTTTTAGCTTTTGGATATTTTTTTAAATAATCATTTCGTATTGATAAATTTTCACGTATTTTTCTAAGGTTTTTTTCATAATATGGTTTTAAAATATTATCAACTTCGTTTCTATTTACTAATTGATACTTACAAATCGTTTTATTATTATTTAGATAACTATGTATAAATTGATCTAAACTTAATCCGGTATCTTTTAATGCACTAGCAATATAATATGAAATACCTAAAGAAATATCTCCGTTGTTAATAACATCATCAACCAATTTGTTAGGTATTGGAACTCCAAATTCATCGACTCCATCTATACCTAATAATCTAAGTACCGTTCTTTCAACAGAAACAGTTGAATGTATATTAATAAAATCTTGAACATCTTGCGCTATCTTATCAGCTATTATTCTACATTCTTTTATCTTGTTTATATCTAAATTAAGTTTATCCATTTATAGCTCCCTTTTTAACATTGTAAATTTTGATTCCTATCTTATCTTCAAGTTTCTTCTTAAAAATAGAATCATTAAATTGATATCCTTTTGGACTGTATGGATTGTAACAAACAGCTACCAAATTAATAGGATTTAATGTATATATTTTATTTCTAAGCTTCCATAAGTTATTAAGATTGTGATCATTTAATTGAATATTAATAGGTGATTTTAAAATAATATCAAAATTGTATTTCATTCTATTTTCAACCATTATTTTAACTAAATTATTTGTTAAAGATTTTGGCAAGTATAAAAATCGGTACTTTTCGTTTTCGTCACTAAATATTTTCGCGGTGTTCCCAATGACTGTTTCAAAATCCAAAATTTTAATAGATTCCATATCATTTAACAAAGCAACATTATCAATTTTTGGTAAATATTC
>CAZSZZ010000022.1:0-14672 GCA_964611005.1 uncultured Candidatus Izemoplasmatales bacterium
TCCGTGAACTGTCCCAGCTGCTCCTGCTTCTGATTGCATTTCCACAACTCTAACAGGCATTCCAAATAAGTTTTTCTTACCTTGTGCAGCCCAGGTGTCAATGTGTTCAGGCATAGGAGAGGATGGTGTAATAGGATAGATTCCGGCTACTTCTGTAAACGCATAAGCGGTATGCGCTGCAGCTTGATTTCCATCCATGGATTGATAAACTTTTTTTGTTGTCATAAACAACCTCCTATTATATATATTATATAAGCTTTATAGTCCAACATATATTATAACTTAAAAAGCGTTTAAAAACAATTATTAAATTGTGATTAAAACGCTTTCTATCTTTTACCTATTCAATTGTTATTAATTTAGTTGGTCCATTTTGTTTTGCGACAATTATTTGATATTCATAAATATCTATTCCTTGATCAACAAATATTCTATTATATGCCTCTAAGGCATCATTTTCTGTATTACATTCTTGAGATAAATGAGCTAATATAATTGTTTTTGTTTTATCTCCAGATAGCTTTAACAATAAATTAGCTGAATCCTCATTAGATAGATGCCCTTCATCATCCAAAATCCTTCGTTTTAGAAGCCAAGGTCTATTGCTCTCTAATAATGTTTCAACTTTATGATTACTTTCAATAATATATACTTCTGCATTTGAAATCAAATGATATTTTCTCGATGGAAAATAACCAGTATCTGTAATATAAACAAGTGACTTATCATTCTCAAAAAATCTATATCCAAAAGGTTCAAATGCATCATGATATATCATAAAAGGCAACACTTTAAATTCATTAAATTCTAAAATATTTTCAGGTTCAATAACATGAAACCTAGTGCTATCTATATAGTATTTTATTTTTGTAGAAAGATGTTTAAGCGTTCCTTCGCTTAAATATATTTCAAAATCATGTTTCTTAGCTAACATCGCTAATTGACTTACATGGTCACTATGTTCATGAGTTACAAATACCTTAGTAATACCATCTAATGTCTTATTGTGTTTTGCGAGTCTTAAATTTAATTGTTTATAAGTAATACCACAATCAATTAATATTTTTTCATTTCCTATTTCTATATAAGTTGAATTCCCCTTCGATCCACTAGCCAAAACAATTATATTCATCTTATTTGTCCTTCTCTTCCTTTAACGCTCGTAATCTTGCAAGCTCTTCTTGTATCAACTTTTCTTTTTCTTCAAGAATAACTTTTTGTTTTTGCATGCTTAATTGTTTAACAATTTCAAATATTTCCATAGCACCAATTGCTACAAACGAAATTATTATAATAATAAATATTAAATTTATTCCTTTAGAAAATATAAACTTATATACACTCCCAATTAACGCTGATTTACCAACATATTTACCTATAATTAAATCTGATGTAAAATCGGTCTCCCAACTTTCAGAAAAACCGTTATTATCACCTTTAGTTGTATAATACTCAACTCCATCAATTATTTTAACATCTATTATTCTATGTGTAATATCATTCCATTCAGATGACCCATCATTATTACTATCAAAATAGGCTTTAAAAGTTACTATATCACCAATAGAATAATTATTTGCATTAGTATCTACAAAAATAACGTCATTAACATGGATAGTATCTTCCATGGATGGAGAAACCACAAGAAAAATCGCCTTTCCAAGAATGGTAGGTGTTTCTCCTTTCTTAAGTGATATAGTTAATGATATTATTAAAATAAACGCAATTAATAATATTAAATAAGGTATAATCCCTAAACTCTTTTTTAACACTTTCTTCATGTATATGCTCCTAAAGAAAATGGAGTTTTCTAAACTCCATTAAGCTGGATAACCAGTTGAAAAATCATATGAAGTCAATTCAGACCATGTAACATTATCGTTTTGTTTTACTTCAATTGTAATATTAATATTACAATTGATACCTGAATAATCATTACCTACAACATTCCCATCATAATATAATGAACTTATTACATCAATGGTTCCAGAATCAGCAGGTATCGAACTCGTCAAGCCATTATAATACCAATACCCATTATCATAAACAAATGTTGAACCAAATGTAACGCTTAGGTGATCACTCGCAGAATTAGCATAATCTACAGTTTCAATGACCAATGTATCTACTGGTCTTGTTACTTTAGTATATGTAATTTTAACTCTCATCTGGGAAGGTATACTAGATTCATTAGTCAAAGTTATCGGTGTATCTATAAATTCCATTCCAGGATATATAATTTGATTTGATGAAATAAAACCTCCAGATTTTGTATATCTAATATCTCCTACAGATACAGTACCTGAGCCTAAATCAATAACATCTGCAAACCAACCATATGTAATTCCTATTGTCAAAAACGCGAATAAAAATACAATTAATGATAATCCCCAAAAAATTAAATTTTTATGCTTCATAAATTATCACCCCTGCTGTACTGACTGAATAAAGAGATTACTAATATCCAGTTTTAAATTTTGATAGTCATTACCAGCAGATGTAGAAACAGTGAAACTAAAATAACATTCAGCCGTACCTGAAGCTGCAATAGCTACACTTTCATGTGTAACAACAAAGGATGAAGCCTGTAATAAAGAAGTTAATGTTTGATTGGTTATTGTATTTGAATCAACATTATTTGATGCATTTAAAACAAGAACATCCAAAAGAGTTTTTCCAGCTAAATAATTAGTATCATCGCCTTCAGAATCCGCAACTGAATCAGTAAATCCATGCAAAGATACTTGAGTATTAATATTAAAATCATTATTATTTGTAATAACTATTTTATAATATTTAATATCTCCAGGAACAACATTTTGAAAATCAATACTTGAAGCAGATGTATAAGTTGATCCATTATCAGAAACATAAAGCTCAGCACTTACATCTATATTAACAACATTAATTATATTAGGCCCAACATCAGTGATATCAGAAATAGCAAACCAAGCAAAAGAGGCGAATACAAACAAAAATACTGACCCTATCAAAACTATAAGAGATACGGTTAAGCGTTTTTTTATCATAATATCACCTCTTTGTTTATTAATTATTCCTAATCTAATTAAATTCAATTAATTTTTGGATTTTCTTTTCTCTTCTTTCCTTTTCAGCTTTATCTAATATTTCTTTTGCTTTTTTAATCTTTAGTTTTTTCTCTATTTGTTCATCAATTTCTCTTTTTTTAGCATCCATCATACGCTTCATTTCTTCAGCTGCTTCAAGTTCCTTTTTAAGTTTTTCCTCCTCAAGAAAAGCTTTCAAATCATCTTGATAATTATTTAAAGTTAATTGAGCTAAAGCTTTTTGTGTTTGCATGTTTATCATGTTATCTTTTTGAATTGATTCAACGTTATTGTATGCTTCTAAAACCTGATTTTGCAATTTAATCTTTTCTCTTACATCATTTAATTCATCAGGTTTAAAATTTACATTTATAAAATCAACAAAAGCTGAATCAGCTATAGATGATAAGCGTTGATATATAATTTTAATTGCTTCTTCTTTATCAATACCTGCATTCAATAATGCTTTAAATCTACTCTCATTACTCTTCCTAATTTGTTCTAAATAATATTGATTTAAAGTATTATCTTGAAAAATATACTCTCCAGGTTTTATATATTCATCATTTTCGTAAGATAAAAGCACTTTAGGTGTTTTTTTCTTGCTATAATTAATTGGTAATTCATGTGACATTTCAAAATCATCAATTTGATTATTCGCAACGGTTGCGTATAAAAACATCATTACATTATCAATTTCTTCAACATATTTTTCTTCAAACTCAACATCTCGTTCATAGACATCAACATCATAACCTATACGATCAATTTCATCTAAAAGAACCCACATATTATAACAAGCTTTAAAATCATAATTCTTTAAAATCCTATTTGTCTTCATAATAGGAGGTCTAACAGGTTGATATCCTTCCATTGCCTTCATAAATTTAGACATTTTATATTTAGTTATTAAATCTCTAATATATGATATTCTTTTTAATAAATTAATATTTCTTCTGCCTATTTCATCGTTCTCAGATTTTTGATGAACTTTAAAAGTAATATCATATTCAATTACAGTATCTTCCCAATCTAAATGAGAATTCACCTTTAAATAATTGATATATTCAGTCTTTGCTTTTTCAACAATTAGATCATAGCGAAATTGAATAAACATATATATTTTATTAATTAAAGTCATTAAAAAACGATTTTCATAAGTACCTAAATCTGATTCTGAATAACTTGTTAATACTTTTGATGGTATTACATTCCCCTTATTATCAGCTGATCTAATCAACTGGGTATTAACAGCTAGATGGCGAATTGTATCAGCATCTGTTTTTTTTGCACGCTCAACAGGCACAACTTCAGAAAACTTTTTCAAGTTTTCGTTTGGGTTTCTTGTTAATTTTTCTATTACAGGGAGTATTTTTTCAACTGCATCCATAAAAGAATCATCAAAAACTCTACGTTCTCGTCTTTCTTTATGGTAAAACTCAGTATCCGCCCCTTTAATTAAGTTAAGAAATGTTTTGGCGAATTCATCTTGTTTATTTACCCCTTCAAAAGTAATATTAATTTTCTTAAAATACTTTTTTGCAGCGCCCTTTTCCATCTACTTCACCCACTATTGTCTTTTAAGTTCTTTTATATATTCTATTGATAATTCAAAACCATTTTTACCAAATATTTTTTTAATCTGTGCTGTTAATTGATTTAATTCTTCTTGTAAAAATGCTAAATTAAGATTTTCAAACTTTCTTAAAATTTTATTTGCAAACATAAAGTCAAGACCTTCTTCCTCAGTCCCTCCACACGCTACATAAACAGGCACAAACTTATGAAGTTGTCCCATGATTCTATTACCAAAAGCAACTTTAAATTTAGATTGAATAAATTTATCTAATACCAAGAATTTTTCTAATAACTCTTCACTAACAGGGTATTTATATTTAGCTTCATCAAATAGTTCTTGAAAATAATTGTTACTCATATGAACAGGTTCTGTATCAGGTGCTAAAAAAGGTTCTGCCTTATTATTAAATTCAAGAGTAATAGCTCTGTCATAAACCTTATCCGTAATTGTGTATGTTGAATCATCTTTATTAGATGTTCCTACAAACCAAACATTTAATGGTACAGTTATTTTTCCATCTATTACTTTTAATGGATCGCTTGGAAGTGGATTAGAAACTAATTCTATTTTCCATTCTGTAGGATCAGGCATTTCCATAACTGATAAGAATTCTGCAAAATAATATTCGATTCTTGCAAGGTTCATCTCATCTAAAACTATAAAATTAATGTCTTTTCTATAAATAGCTTCATATAATGCAGCTAAAAAATTAGTTTCATTAAATCGTTTTGTAAACTCATTTAAATAACCAATAATTTCAGCACGGTCTCTCCATGCTGGTTGTACTGAAATTAATGAAGCGTTATTCTCAAAAAACTTCGCCATAGCATACGGTAAACTAGTTTTACCTGTACCGGAAATTCCCTCTAAAATAATTACCTTAGAAGCAGCCATCCCAGCAAAAAAACTAGAGATTGCTTTAGGAGTATAATATAATTTTAATTTAGATGAAGCAAAGTTAACAAATCTAGTCACTAACTCTTTTAAAGATAAATGATCTTTTTCATCCATATAAATATGTGTATCTTTACCAGCATATTCTTTATCTATGGTAATTAATTTAGAAAACCTTGATCTTCCTGGATCATCTGAAACATCTGAAGCAGATGCACCACCACCGCCGCCAGAACCACCAAGAGTTGGTATAAATGTAGGTTTTCCGCCTTTAGAAGTTTTTCCTCCGACTCCACCCATTTCAAAAGCTGGTTGCATAGTTCCTACACCTCTACTTGTATAGGTTGTAGGTGATTGTTCACCTGTTTTAGCATTAATTCCAAGTTGTGAAACCTTTAAAGCTAAAATTTGATTTTTTTCATCAGCTAATTCCATTACCCTATCATTTAAGCTAGCAATTTCTTCAATTAATTCATTCTTTTCAATTTCAATTGCTCTAAATGATGCAAACTTTCTAAACCAAAGATATATTCTAATAATAAGAAATACTATTAATGACAAATTTAAAAGGAATGTAACAATTACCATAATCCACGATATAATAGTAAAATCATTTGATTCAATTATCAATAAATCAAAATAATCTTTTATATTCCTAAAAAATTGGACAATAATCTTATCCCAAAATACATCTTTAAAGAAAAAGACGATGTCTTGCCATATATACTTATAAAGTTCAACATAAAACCTTGAAAACTCATTCATAAAACATTGTCCTTCCCTAGTAGTTGCAAAAAATTACTCTTTTTCTTCTTTAGATTCCTTTTTCTCTTTTTCTAATTTAGCTTCTGCTTCTAATTGAGCTCTAGCTGCAGCTAATGCTTCTTCAGAAATTTTAACTCGATCAGCTAATGCTTGTTGAGTCTTATATTCAGTCATAACATTAACGAAGCGAACAACTTCATATACTAAGAAAGCAAAACATGGCACTACAATAAATATAAAGAATCCAGTTCCTGATTTTAGGAAGCCAACTATACCATCTATGATTCCACCAAGATTTCTAGCAACTTTTCCTGTCCAAATCCCAATAACTTGGCTTTCATGAACTGTAGAATCATCTTGAGTTGCATTGTTATCACCTTTAGTTACAAAATGCAAATATCCATTTACATCTTCTTCAATACCAATAACTCTATGCGAATTATAGACCCATTCAGCTTCTCCATCACCAGTGACATCAATAAAAGCTTGAAAAGTAATGACATCTCCAACAACTATATCATCAGTATTAAAATCTGTATCAACATAAATCAAATCCCCTTTTTCAAATGTTGGAGCCATTGAATTTGTTTGAACAGTAAAAGCAGTTTTTCCAAAAATAGTTGTAGTTCCATCATCAGTAGCTGTCAAAGCCACCACTGCATAAATAGCTACAATGGCTAAAACAACCCAGAAAATAATATTTACTATTCTATATTTTTTCTTGTTATCTGTTTTATTTTCTTCCATAATTCTCTCCTAACTATATCCATAATATAAGTACTAAATTATATTATATTATAAATAGAGCTTTTTTTCATTATGATTTTCATAATTTTAGCGATTTTTCGCTATTTTTATATGTTTTTAAAGACTATCTTCTCTAAATTCATTAAATATTTAATAAATTTAGAAAACGTAACCCTTAAGGTAACATAACTTAGGCATAAGCCTAAGTTATGTTTTTTTTGTATTTAATTTGTTAATTTAATATCAAATAATTATTAATTATTGTAAAGTAAATATCATTTCTAATGTAAATGTAGCACCCATTACGGCATTAGTTGCATCTGAATCCCAACCTTCTAACCAAACTCTTATTGTTACAAGTTCAGGTACGTTTTCAGTTTCAAGATAATTAATAACAGTTGTTCCTTCTGTTCCCTCTAAAGCTGCTAAAGCAGTGTCAAGAGTCCCAGTTCCTAATCCATCCCAATTAGTAGCAAAATCAGTATCATCATTATTATATCCTGCATCTGATGCACTCCAAGCAAATCCATAGTCTAAATCTGATCCAAAAATATGAATATTATCTAATACACCATCACCTGAAGTTTGTTTATCTCCTATTGTTCCAATAAACATAGCATCTTCATATGTACCAGTTAAAGTGTAATTGAATACAATATCAGTATTTGTTCCGGCTGGTCTTAACAACCAAAATTTAAATTCAAGGAAATGTCCCGTTGAACTATTCGCTGTAGCTGAAGCCAGTGGTCTAGTTGAAGCAGTTGCATCTGTTAAATATCTTAGTGCAGTAATATCAATACTATCATAAGTTGTATCCCCACTAGTTTCTCCAGTAAGTGAAGTTACAGGTAATAATCTCCAAGCTGTATATCCTGATCCATAGGCGCTTGATGTTGTGATATCAGCTACACTTGAGAAATCATCTAGTGTCCACGCTGTTCCGCCATCACCATAAAGATATGAACTATATACTTGGCCTTCCGTCTCTGCTTCGCCTGTATCCCAAGGTCTTATTAACAATGATTCAGAAGATTCAACCGTAATATTAATTGAGTTAACAGATACTTGATTTGACACTGTAAACCATGCATAAGTTGAACCGATTGTAGCGATTAATGCAAATACTAGCACTACCGCTGACATAATAACTTTTGTTTTTAAACTTTTCATTTTCTTTCTCCTTTTATTTTTATTTTATTTTTTTTATAAATCATAGACTTCAATTACTGTGAATTGCATGTCTAATTTTACACCGCCACCTAATATAGCTATTGAGTGATCAGCGTCCTCTCCCTCATACCAAACTACTACCGTTACTTTCATAACATCATTTGGTTTAAAGTACGAGATTTTTTCGTGCATTACTTCTTGTGGACTGTAAAATGTTTCTGTTAGAGGCTCTAGTTCTCCAGGTGCAGTTCCTTTATCCGACTGCCTTTTAGCATAAGTTATGCCTATCCCATCTATTATAACTCTGACTCTAATAGCTTCATCTGCACCTTGAGAAGAAGATATCATATTCACGGATGCAATCAAATCTACAGGTACATCTCCAGCATTTTCAACGTAAAAAGTATACGAGATATAAGATTCACCATTATTTGATCCATCTTTTGAAGTAAGCTCTTCATCTGAAGGTATACATACAGCATCACCTAGTTGGTATAAGGTGTACTCTGTTCCACAATAAGCTGTCATACCTTGATTGTCTTCTACCTTTGTTGCTATCAATCGAGAAGTATAATCTTTTTCAGCAGCATTTTCATACATTGTGATTCCGGCATTTTGTGCCATTCTGTCAACTGAAAAAGTAAAATTACCAACGACTTCTCCATAGTAAGATATCGCAAATATTAGAAATGTTAAAATTGCACTTACCATAATTCCCAAACGGCTTGCTTTGGCAACCCGTGCAGCTCTTGACGCAGAAATGACACGTTCAGCTAATCTAACCTTTTGGCTCATATCATAAGTAAACCCCCATTTCCAATGAGGTTTTTGGCTTTAAGTATTAAAAAAGCCATCACCTCGGAATATACGCATTTCCCTATTTCTCGCGCTAAGAAATAAAAAAATGCCCTCATCCTTTACAGATAACGGCAACTGGCTACCTCAAAGAGGCCCTATAGCTTTGCGTCACTAGTTCGCACTAGTTTTGCTCTTTACAAAATTAGTATATAACAATTCTTCCATTTTGTCAACTCCTCTAGGGATTTTTTGTTTTAATATATATATTAAATATGATTAATTAGACTATTTTTTAATTCAATACAAGTTTAAATAACATATTTTGTATCTTTTACCAAGAAAAAACCAGTTATTAATGACGTAAAAACCATAGGTTTTTCATACATAGATGCATGCCCTACTTCAGGTAATTTAATCCAGTATGAATTCTTAATGTGTTTATATAAATATTCTTGTTCTTTTAAAGGTGTTAAAGTATCTTGTTCTGCGGAAATAATCATTACAGGTATATTCAAATTTTTTAGATTTTCTCTAACATCAAAAGACTCTGCAGAACGCGTCAATCTTTCCATTGCATCTAAAAATTCAGGATTAGAAAAAATGGGGAATAAAATCTTTTCTCTAGCTTTCATCCAATCAAGTTTTTCTTCATAATATTTAGCAGAATAAATTGTAGGAATAGTAACTTTGTAATATAGATTTCCATCTCTAGTTAATCCAGCTTTAATCCATCCATCCCCAATATCTTTTAGCCAAGGTGAAGTATAAGCAGCTGAATTAAATAATAATAATCTTTCTACATATTCTTGATATTTACATGCAAAAGTAAGCGCTGAATTTCCACCGTATGATATTCCTACAATATTTATTTTCTTTATACCTAAATATTCTAATAACTTCTTTAATACATCTGCTTGATACTCTTGTGTATATTTTTGATTATGTAACTTAGTAGATTGTCCTTGATCTAAAAAATCCATTCTTAACACTTGAAAATTTTCTTTTAAAGTCTTCATAAATGGAATCCATGATTTTGTAGACATCATGATTCCATTTAAGATTAATATTTTAGGTTTAGAATCTTCACCATCTAATTCATAATAAATCTCTAATCCTTTATCATAAAAAATGCTCATTTATAAAACCTTCTTTTATCGCTTGTTTATATAATTCATCTCTGAATTTAGGGTGTGCAATAGAAATTAAATCAATCACTCTTTCGCGAATATTTTTTCCTCTTAAATTTACAATTCCATATTCAGTAACTACAAAATCAACATCATTTCTTGATAATGAAACTGCAGCACCTGGTTTTAACGTACAGACAATTTTAGATACTTCTTCTTTTACGCCAGTTTCTTTATTTCTTACCATAGCTGTAGAATAAAGAGATATGAATGATCTACCATTTTTAGCATTTTGTGCACCAACAGCAGTATCGGTTTGTCCACCTGTTCCAGAAAAATGTTTCGTTCCTATTGACTCGCTACAACATTGACCAGTTAAATCAATTTCCAAAGTACTATTAATTGATACTTGATTATCATTTAATCCAATAATAGCGGGATCATTTACATAACGACCTTGAAGCATCATAACAGATGGGTTTTCATCGATGAAATCATATAATTCTTTATTGCCAAATGCAAAACAGCATATATGTTTTCCCTTGTGAAGAGTTTTTTTCTTTCCTGTAACAACTCCGGCTTTAATTAAATCCACCATATTACTAGTAAACATTTCAGTATGAATTCCTAAATCTTTTTTACCCATTAAAGCTTTAGCTACTGCATTTGGAATACCACCAATCCCTAGTTGAATAGTATCTCCATCATGGATTTCTTTAGCTATAAAGTTTCCAATAATTGTATCTTTCTCTGTAGGTTCAGGATTTGGAATTGTTGGTGGGTCATATTCAGTTTTGACTAAATAATCTACATCACTAATATGTACTTCCATATCTCCAAGCGTTCTTGGAAATTTATCGTTAACCTCTAATACTACAATATCAGCTTGTTCTAATATTTCTTTTTCATAAATATTCGATAACGATAAAGAAACAAAGCCATGTTTATCTGGTAAAGTAGCTGCAGTAATAAAAATATTTACTTTTTTATAATCTAAACGTTTTTTACCTGCAAAATGTAAATTATTAGGAATAAACGATATATTTCCATGTTTATGTGCTTTTCTTAAAACAGCTGTATAAAACCAACCATCTAGGAAAAAAGAATCGCGGTATTTTTCATCTATATAAAAATCTGCATCAGCAACTGGTAAACAATTTGAAATTGTAACGTGTTTAACTCTACCACTTATTTTTGAAAGATTCAACATAAAATCTTGAGGTTCGGCCGCAGCTGACCCAACAACAATATGCATTTCACTTTCAATCATATCTAATATTTTATCAATTGTAACATATTTTGGATTTTTCATAGTTATTCTTCTCCTCTTTTTATTACCGGCAATTTGGGGAGAATTGAAAATCTCCCCTTTGCCAATTTTCAAGTAAATATTTATGCAGTTGGTCCTGCTTCAATTTCATCTAATGTTTGAATTGATTCTGCAACTATAAATGACTCTATAGGGAAATCTGTTTCAACTTCTGTAGTTGAAGGATCATCTCCTAAGATAAATGAATATTGCAATAATGACATAGATGCAATACCCCAACGTTTACCATCAGAAAAATCAACTGTACCACCCATAGGGATATCAATAGGTCCCTCTTCCATAGCAGCTATATAGTTTTCCCAAGTTAGTGGAGCACCATTAGCAGCGACTCTTTCTAATCCTTCAACAAATACTTTGGCTGCAATATATCCAGCTATTGCGAATGAATTTGAATAATATGCAGTTTTTGTTTCTTCATCTAAGCTAGAATTATTAATACATGCAACATATTCAGCTACTGCAGCTTGACCAGCTTCTGAATATACATCTACCCAAGCATTAGTGTAAATAGGGCGATTTTCAGAATATTGTAAGTGATCTACAGCTGTTACATCAGCATTAACATATGATGTAAATACAGGAACTTCCAATTCGTTATCATACATTGAAGTCAATGTATAAGCAAATGGAGTTTGATTCATAGCTAAAATAACTGTCGAAACTCCATAAAGTTTTAATAAAGTAATAGCTGTATCAATTGTAGTTTCAGAAACTTCAATATAATATATATTACTCTCAGCAATTCCTAAAGTGGTCATTTCTGTTTCTATACCAGCTTTAATTGAATTACCAACATCATCATTAGTGTATAGTACACCAATTTTAGCATCATTTGCTAAAGCTTCATCATGACTAGTTCCATAGATAGGTTCCATAATAGCGCGTGCTGTCATAATTCTACCATCAGTCAAATAAATAGGTTGAACTGCCATTACTGGATTGCCTGGGCTATGCTCAAAGTATAATGCATTTATTCCAGTAGCAGCATATACCATAGGAATTCCTGTTTCTTGAATGTAATCTAGAGTAGCTCCTACAGTTGGAGTTCCAAAATGGCCTACTAAAGCAAATACGTTATCATCTTCCACAAGTTTTTCAGTTAAAGCAACTCCTTGTTCTGCATTGAATCCATCATCATAAGTTATGAATTCAATAGTCCTTCCGTCAATTCCTCCATTATCATTGACTTCTTTAAATACAGCTTTGATACCTTCATTAAATGGTACACCAACGAAAGCTAATGCGCCTGAAGTTACCGCTGTGTTTCCAACAGTAATTGTTGTATCAGTAACACCTTGAGCTAATTGTACAGCGGTTGTGTCATTTGCTGTTGTAGTTTGTACAGCTGTGGTGTTAACTTCTGTCGTTACAACTGCTTGAGTTGTTTCATTACACCCGACAAATACAAATGCAATTGCCGCAAACGACATTAATAATACTAATTTTTTCATTTTACTCTCCTTTTATTTTATTTTTTTATAATGAACCAGTTTAACTGTTTATTGTCTGGTTATCACATAAAATTTATCCACCTAAATAAGCTTTTACTAATTGATCATCTTTTAATAATTTTTCCGCTTTACCCTCTGTTTTAACAGAACCAAGCTCTAATACATAGACGTAATCAGCTATTTTCAATGTCTGATAAGCATTTTGTTCCACAATAAGAATAGTAGTTCCGTTTTTGGATATTTGCTTAATTTTCTCAAATATCTCTTTGACAATTAACGGAGCTAGTCCTAATGATGGTTCATCTAATAATAATAATTTAGGTGAACCCATCAAAGCTCTTCCAATAGCTAACATTTGTTGTTCTCCTCCTGAAAGGGTAGAAGCTTGTTGTTTTTTTCTTTCCTTTAATACTGGAAAAAGATTATAAACATCTTCTAAATTATCTCTAATAATTTTTTTAGCTGATTTTTTAACCCCATTTATAACTTTAGACTTAATTGAATAAGCTCCAACCATTAAATTTTCTTCAACGGTTAACCCTTCAAGTATCATTCGACCTTCTGGTGATTGAATAATCCCTCTTGCGGCTAGTTTATAAGGTTCTAAATTAGTGATATTCTCACTTTTAAAAGTAATTTCTCCAGATTTAGCTTTAACCATTCCGTTGATAGTTCTAATCGTTGAAGTCTTTCCAGCTCCGTTAGCTCCTAAAATAGCTACAATAGAACCTTTTTTAACATGTAAATCTATACCTTTAATAGCTCGAATAATACCATAATCAACAACTAAATTCTTAACTTCTAGAATGTTATCCATTTTACTCACCACCCAAATATGCTTCTTGAACCACTTTGCTGCTTTGAATTTCTTTAGGTGAGCCAATGGCTAATTTTTTTCCAAAAGATATAGCACAAACAGTATCACAAATATTCATAACAAGCCCCATATCATGTTCAACTAAAAATATAGTTGCATCATATTCTTTTTGAATTTTCTTAATCGTTTTAGATAAGTTATCTGTTTCCGCATCGTTTAATCCAGCAGCTGGTTCATCTAGAATAATTAGTTTTGGGTTAATCATTAAAGTTCTAGCTAATTCTATTTTTTTAAGAACTCCATATGGTAACCCGTACGGATATACATAGGCATAAGTGTATAAATTTAAATCTTTAAGGATTTTTTCTGCTTTTTTACGCATAACAACTTCTTCTTGTCTTAATAATCTAGAATTAAATAGATGTCCAAAAAATCCACTTCTATAACTTGTGTGTGCAGCTACTAAAAGGTTATCAATTACATTTAATTCCCAAATCAATTCAACATTTTGAAAAGTTCTAGCTATTCCTTCTTTAATAATATTGTGTACTTTAATATTATTTAAATGAACTACTTCATTCAAATTATTACGAAAATACATATCTCCACTGGTCGGTTTATAAAAACGAGTTATACAATTAAATACTGTTGTTTTACCCGCTCCATTAGGACCGATTAATCCAAATATTTCACCTTTTTTAACATTAAAACTAAGGTCATCAACTGCTTTTAGCCCACCAAAATACATTGATAACTTGTCTAATTTTAAAATAATATCATTATCCATTATTTGACTAGTAGATTTAATGCCTAATACATCTAATTTAAGCTTTATTTTACTAATCCTGGTATCGTATTTAGATATTTTTGAATTAATTTTTGTTTTTGTTTTTTCTATTTTGATATTATATTTAGTTTTACAATCT
>CAZSZZ010000023.1:0-14585 GCA_964611005.1 uncultured Candidatus Izemoplasmatales bacterium
GCTGTATATTTATACAATATGTATTTATTGTCATGATAATGTGGCGATATAATAAGGAAAAATTCGATTTATGGAGTTATTTCAATAGTTTAAACCATCAATTAAAAATTACAGTTTACATTTTTGATATGTAGTTGTATAATATATTAAAGATATTCAAATTAAAATAGGAGGAAAAAAATGAAGAAAATTTTAAGTTTAGTTTTTGTTAGTGTTTTAGCTTTATTTGCTTTTACTGCTTGTAATTCAACAACCACAGAAAATACAGAAGCAACTACAGCTGCACAAACAACCGAAGCACAAATGACATATGAAATCGCATTAGTTACTGATGTTGGTAATATTGATGATAAGTCATTTAATGAAGGTACATGGAATGGTGTAGTTCAATATGCAGAAGAACATGATATTAGTTATACATACTATCGTCCAACTGAAGATAGTGATGCAGCTAGAGTAGAATCAATTGAAACAGCTATTGAAGCTGGTGCTAAAATTGTTGTAACTCCTGGGTATTTATTTGAAACTGCTATTTATGAAGTACAAGATAATTATCCAGATGTATCTTTCTTATTACTAGATGGTGCACCTCATACAGCTGATTATGCTACATTCTATACAGCTGATAATACTCATAGCATTCTTTATCAAGAAGAACAAGCTGGATTCTTAGCTGGATACGCAGCTGTTATGGATGGATACAGAGAACTTGGATTCGTTGGTGGTATGGCAGTTCCTGCTGTAGTGCGTTACGGATATGGATATGTTCAAGGTGCTGATCAAGCAGCTTCTGAATTAGGTCTTTCTCAAGGCGATGTAAACATTAAATATTATTATGCTGGTGCTTTTGTTGGAAGTCCTGAATTAGAAACTAAGATGGATTTATGGTATTCAGGTGGAACTGAAATTGTTTTTGCTTGTGGTGGTAAACTTTATACAAGTGTTGTAGCTTCAGCTGAAAACAGTACTAGTGGAATGATAATTGGTGTTGACGTTGACCAAGCAGCTGAATCAAATAGAATTTTAACTTCAGCTATGAAAGGTTTAACTGTATCTGTATATGATGCATTAACTGCTTTCTATGATAATAATAAAGCTTGGCCAGAAGAATTTGCTGGTGCAACTGCAGTTCTTGGTGCTGAATCAGATGGTGTTGGACTACCTACAGTTGAATCTTCTTGGAGATTTGACACATTTACAACTGAACAATATCAAACTATTTTTGATAAATTAGTTGATGGAACAATCGTTGTTAGCAATGATATTACTACTGAACCAACCGTTACACTAGTTACAGTAGATTATGATGCATAATAAAAGAAAATATATTTAATTCTATAAAAATTTCTTTTTGAAAAGGGCACTGCCCTTTTCTTTTTTTTATGATATAATAATAATAAATATTATTATTATATATGAAAAAATCTATTTTTTTAGAAAGGAAAATTATGGAAGATTACATTATTGAAATGAACGGTATTCGCAAAGAATTTCCTGGAGTTGTTGCCAATGATAATGTTACAATAAAGCTTAAACGCGGTGAGATACATGCTTTGCTTGGCGAAAATGGTGCAGGAAAATCTACTTTAATGAGTGTACTGTTTGGTTTATATCGTCCTGAAGCTGGCGAGATTAGAAAAAATGGTAAAGTTGTTAACATAACAAATCCAAATGATGCTAATGACTTAGGAATTGGTATGGTTCACCAACATTTCAAATTAGTTGAAGTTTTCACTGTGTTAGAAAATATTATTTTGGGTGCTGAGCCTACTAAATATGGATTTTTATCTACAAAAGAAACTAGACAAAAAGTTTTGGAACTTAGTGAAAAATTTAATTTAAAAGTAGATGTAGATGCTAAGATTGAAGATATTTCAGTTGGGATGCAACAAAGAGTTGAAATTCTTAAGATGTTATATCGTGAAAATGAGATACTTATTTTTGATGAACCAACTGCAGTATTAACTCCTCAAGAAATTGATGAGTTAATGAAAATTATGAAAGATTTAATTAAAGAAGGTAAATCTATTTTGTTTATATCACATAAGCTAAATGAAATCATGTCTGTTTGTGATAGAGTTTCAGTGCTTAGAAAAGGTAAATATATAGGAACTGTTGATATTGATAAAACAAATATTGATGATTTATCTGAAATGATGGTAGGAAGAAAGGTTGATAGCGTTAAAGTTAATCCGAAGAAGAAAGTTGGAGAAACAATACTATCAGTAAGAAATCTCGTGGTTCCTAGTAAACTGCATAAAAATAATGCAGTAAACGACGTATCATTTGATATTCATGCAGGAGAAATTTTATGTATTGCTGGAATCGAAGGGAATGGACAATCAGAATTAGTTTACGGTATTACAGGTCTTGAAAAGATTACTTCTGGGGAATTGATATTAAATAATCAAGATATAACTAAACTTGATATACGTAAACGAAACATAATGGGTATGAGCCATATTCCTGAGGATAGACATAAATATGGATTAATTTTAGATTTTAATTTAGCTAATAATTTAATTTTAAAGAAATATTTTCAAGAGGAATATCAACATCATGGATTTATAAAAAAAGATGAAATATATAAGCATTCTGATAAGTTAATCGAAGAATATGACATTCGAAGTGGTAGAGATTCTCAAACGATTGTTAGAAGTATGAGTGGTGGAAACCAACAAAAAGCTATTATTGCTCGGGAAATTGATTGTGAATCAAGTGTATTAATTGCAGTTCAACCAACAAGAGGATTAGATGTTGGAGCTATTGAAAATATACATAAAATGATTATTCAACAAAGGGATATGAATAAGGCAATTTTACTCATAAGTCTTGAATTAGAAGAAGTTATGGACATAAGTGATAGAATTTTAGTAATGTACAATGGTAGAATTGTTGCTGAACTAAATCCTAGAAAAACTTCACCTCAAGAAATCGGACTTTACATGGTAGGTTCTAAAATACAACCAAAATATGCTTTAAAAGAGGTGAAAAAAAATGACTGATATTAAAATTTCAAAACAAAAAGAAAAAAAGCCATTTCATCTCTCTGATGGCACAATAAATATCTTATCTTCTGTTATTTCTATAATTGTAGGGTTTGTTGTAGGATTTATTATTCTTATTATTCTTGAATTAACAAAAACAGAAACTGACATTACAAAAACATTTAGTGTTATGTCTGATTTTATTGTATATGCATTTAAAGATAGTGGGTTCTTTATTAAGATTTTTTATAATGCTGCTCCTCTATTATTAACTGGATTATCTGTTGGGTTTGCTTTTAAAGCTGGTCTTTTCAATATTGGAGCAGCTGGACAATATATGATTGGTGCTTATTTTGCAGTTGTCGCAGCTATTTTATGGAACTTTCCTTGGTGGGCAGCTATAATCGTTGCTATGATTGGTGGAGCTTTTTGGGGATTCATTCCAGGTTTTTTTAAAGCTAAATTTAATATAAACGAAGTTATTACAACTATTATGTTAAATTGGGCTGCGCTATCGTTAGTTAATTTATTATTACTAAATATGCCAGCGATAAAAACATTGCCTCCATATAATAGAACTGATCCAATTGGATATCATAATCCAAGTGGCCTAATTCCAGATTTTGGGTTAAAGGAAATTTTAGGAACTCAATATATAAACATAAGTATCTTTATTGCTATTTTCATAGCTATTATCATATATATTATTTTGAATAAAACAATATTTGGCTACGAAGTGAAAGCGTGTGGATATAATAAGAATGCCAGCTCTTATGCAGGTATTAAGGCTAAAAAAACTATTATTTTAACTATGATTATTGCTGGAGGGTTGTCAGGAATAGCGGGAGGAATTTATTATTTAGCAGGAACTGCTCAATTTGCTGTTCAAGATAAGTTACCTATTATGGGATTTAATGGAATTCCGGTTGCTTTGCTAGCGAATTCGAACCCTTTAGGAATAATTGCTTCGGCTATATTTATTGGATATTTACAAGTTGGAGGACAAGCATTTGAAGGTGTGTATAGTTCTGAAATGACAAATGTTATTTTAGCCATTATTATTTACTTCAGTGCATTTACATTGATTGTAAGTCAAACGATAAGAAATATTATTAAAAAGAAAAATAGAGGAAATATGGTGGATTCAAGTGGTGATGATGAATTGCTTGAGCCTAATAATAACCCACCAGATAGTAAACAGAAAAAGGGAGCTCAGAAAAATAAGATGGAGGTGAATAAATAATGGATGTTGTTGCTATTATTATTTCTAAAACTATTTTATTTGCTATTCCATTGATTTTGGGTGCTCTTGCAGGTATGTTTAGTGAAAGAAGTGGTGTTATTAACGTCGCTTTGGAAGGTATTATGGTTTTTGGTTCATTGTTTGCTTCTATATTTTTAATTGGAAGTTTTGGACAAACCACTTTTGCTCAAAATAATCCACAGATGTTTGTATTAATTGCTTTAGTAATCGCAGGAGTTTCAGGATTGATTTTTTCATTAACTTTAGCGTATGCTGCCATTAATCTTAAGGCTAATCAAATTATTAGTGGTACAGCTTTGAATATGTTTGCTCCAGCATTTGCGTTTTTATTCGCAAAAGCTGCATTAAATATTAATACTGGTAGTATTCCTTTGCCAAAAGATGTATTAAAATTAAGTTCTGAGTCATTTGGTATTGATTCTTCACAAATAGCAGGTTGGGTAGATATTTTGTTCTTTAAGAATTTATACCTCTCCACTATATTAGCGTTTGTGATACTTATTATTGCTTTTGTTTTGTTATATAAAACTAGATTTGGTTTACGTTTACGTGCCTGTGGTGAACATCCTCAAGCCGCTGATAGCGTTGGTATAAAAGTATTGAGAATGCGCTATATTGGTGTTGCAATTTCAGGGTTCTTAGCAGGTATAGCTGGATTTTCATTTAGCATAGCTAATGGAGCTGCTCATGAAGTAGATGTATTAGGTTATGGTTTCTTAGCTTTAGCTGTTATGATTTTTGGTAACTGGAAACCATTTAAAATTTTATTTGCTGCATTATTCTTCTCATTCTTTAAATCTCTTGCGGTACTCGCAGATACATTACCACAATTTCCAGATTTCGGATTGAATGAAAGTCAATATTTATATAAAATATTGCCGTACATTATTACACTAGCAGCACTTGCATTTACATCTAAAAATTCAAGAGCTCCAAAAGCTGAAGGTATTCCTTACGACCCAGGAAAGCGTTAAAATATTTTTTAAAAATAGGTTTTAATATAAACATGAATAAAACTTCACCTCAAGGTGGAGTTTTTTAGGTGAAATAGACACTTTCAGTTGTTATTATTTTATCAATATGTTACAATATGTTTTGGTGATTTTATGATAAACCAAAAAAACATTGAAATTTTATTTGATTGTTTTAATGCTTCAGCTACATTGCTTTATAAAAGATATAAAAAAAGTTATTTAGAAGGCTTAGTAATCACTTGTGAGAATATAATGACCAATTCTATTGAGGAAAAATACAAAGATATCTCAAAAGAATTAGAAGATATTTTAAAAACTGTATCTTCTTTAGAATTTAAAAAAGAAGAAATTAGGAAAGCATTTCAATTTGCTTGTTTAAGAGGTTTTAAGCATAAAAATATTACTAATCAAATGATTACTCCTGAAACTATTGGTATTTTTATTAATTACTTAATCACAAAATTATATGATAAGCAAAATTTAATATTATTAGATCCATTAGTTGGGACAGGCAATCTTATAATTACAATAGCTAACAATTCCAGTCAAATAAAGGAAATAATTGGAGTTGATAAAGATTTTACATCTTATCAATTATCTTCTGCTTTATTTGATATGTTGAATTATGGTGACCATGTGTTTTTTCAAGACATATTAACATTTGAATATAGTAGTTCTGATGTTATCGTTACTGATTTTTCTGGTGTAGAGGAAGATTTAATATATAATATTATTGAACATTGCATTATAAATATTCAAAGTGGAGGATTTTTAATAGGGTTATTTGATTGTGAAGTAGTTGAACCAGAAAAATTAGTAAAACAATCTGTTAATTTGAATAAATATTGGAAATTATTTGGAATGATTAATTTACCTAAGAATATTGTTAAAAACAAAAGTAAATGTATAGTCATATTTCAAAGAGAAGGCGAAGATGTAATTCAACCAAATAAATTTTTGCTAGTTGATTTGCCTGAATTTGATAAAGAAGAAGAAATGAAACATGTTATAAATCAAATAAATAATTGGTTTAATAATACAGAATTTTATAAAATATAGGAGAAAAGAAAAATGAGAAAAATAATGGCTGTAAATGCTGGAAGCTCATCTTTGAAATTTCAATTATTAGAAATGCCAGAGGAAAAATTAATTACTAGTGGAATTGTTGAAAGAATTGGAATGCCAAATTCAGTTTTTTCAATAAAATTAAATGGCGAAGAAATTGAGGAAACATTAGATATTGAAAATCATGGTGTAGCTGTAAATATATTGCTCAATAAATTAATTGATTTAAAAATCATTAAAACTTTTGATGAAATTTCTGGAGTTGGACATAGAGTTGTACATGGTGGAGATAAAATTATTAAATCTGTTGTATTAGGCGAAGAAGAAGTTAAATATTTAGAAGAAATTGTTGATTTAGCTCCTCTTCATTTAGGGCCAAACTTAGTTGGTATTAAAGCTTTTAAAAAGCTATTGCCACACGTTAAAAATGTTGGTGTATTTGATACAGCGTTTCATCACACTATTCCTGAAGAAGCTTATTTATACTCAGTTCCTTATGATTGGTATACTGAATACAAAGTAAGAAAATATGGATTTCATGGTACAAGTCATAAATATGTTTCTTATAGATGTGCTGAAATACTTGGTAAAAAGCCTGAAGAAGTTAATGTAATTGTCGCTCATATTGGTAACGGAGCTTCAATATGTGCTGTAAAACATGGAGAATCAGTGGATACTTCAATGGGATTTACTCCACTTGAGGGTATACCTATGGGTACGAGATCTGGGAATGTCGATCCAGCAATTATTGAATATATGATGAATAAGAAAAATATGACTGTAAATGAAATAACTAACTATTTAAATAAGAAATCAGGATATATTGGATTATCAGGAATTTCATCTGATTCTAGAGATTTAGTTGAAGCATCTAAGAAAGGAAATCATCGCGCTCAATTAGCCATTGATGTTCAGGCTAAAAGAATAGCCGATTATATTGCTAGTTATTATGTATATATGGGTGGTGCTGATGCAATTGTTTTTACGGCCGGTATCGGAGAAAACGCAATATCGACAAGAGAAAATATTATTAATAGATTAGCTGTTTTAGGAGTTAAAATTGATAAAGAAAGAAATAATTGTCGTCGTATTGAACAACTTATTTCAACTGATGATTCTAAAATCAAAGTATTTGTTATCCCAACGAATGAAGAAGTTGTGATTGCTAGAGATACTTTAGCTTTATTATAAAAGAAATTATAAACTCCTTTTAGTAATATATTACTGAAGGGAGTTTTTTATATGCTTTTTATATATTTTTTTATTAATTTAGTTTTATCTTTTTCCAATGTTGGAATAGATGCAATTTGTGATGACGAATTACAGATTATAAAAGGGTATTATCAAAATGAAGAATACTATTTTGAATATGGATCAATATATTATGAAAATGGAAATACTAATGGATTTATTCGCATAAAAGACAGAATGAATTCAAGTTTGATTAAAGAAATAGAATATGATGGAAACAATATAGAGATATTTAGCTATCTAGCTGAAATAGATAATAATTCTTTTATGATAGTTTGTGAACAATATGAAAAAAATAATGAATATGCAATACCTAGTTTTAAACAGACCATTATAATTGAATATGATTTTAATGGAAATATGTTAGGGCAATATGTATTATATGAAAAATATATTGAATATCACAATCACAATCATTATTTAGTTATGATAGATAGTTTGGGGAAGACAATATATATTAACTCAGAAGGCAAGCCTTTAGAAGCGCCTAAAATAGAAGATGAATATTACGATAAATATATAGATCAATTTCAAGGAAATGCATTGATTAATGGTAAAGATGTAGAAAGTATCGATTTAGATTATCCAGGAATTTATTCAATTGAAATAATTGATGGGAACTATTATTTTTTATATTCAGTTATAGTTATACCTAAGATTGATATTTTAGGTGAAAAATATCAAGATTACTATATAGGTGATATTGAAATAATATCGAAAGGAATTATTTATTTAAATAACGAAGAATACATAAGTAATACCATAATAAATATTCCGGGAAATTATAATATTACTATATATGGAGAAAATAATTATGCGTACTCTATAGATTTTACAATATTGCCAGAGATATCATATTTTGATGGGCTAAATAACTATGATTTTAAAGAAAATTTAGAAGTTAGTACACCGATTAGAATCTATTCTGATGGAACTGCCTCTCTGGTTGATGGTGAAATATATAATTCAGAGTATATTGATAAAATAGGTAATCATACATTAACAGTATATGGAGTACATGGATATTTTGTCACGTTAAACTTCACAATATTTCCTTCGGTAGTTGGGGTAGAAAATGGAAAAACTTATGATTCATTAGAATTGCATATCTTTGGGAATGCTTATTTAAATGATGAATTAGTCTCAGGAGATATATTTATTACAGAGCCAGGACAATATCAATTGGATTTATTATTTGAAGATTATATTTATGAGAGTTATTATTTTGATATTGGTTCAAATGATTCTGAAAATTATTCTTCTATATCAAAGCCTATATATTCAAGTATCTTCTTTTTATTACTTATTTCAGTTGGAGGATATTATATTTTTCGTAAGAAATAGAGTTTTATTATCGATTATGTTATAATATTTTTGGTGAGTAGCATGATTGATTTTAATCTATACGTTCAAAGTACATACTCCATGAATGGCAGTATAATCGATATTAATCGATTTGTGCCTAAAGCTAAAAAAATGGGTTATAAAACACTAGCCTTAGTGGATCAAACTCATATGTATGGAGCACTTAAATTTTATAAAAAATGCCTTGAAGTTGGTATTAAACCTATTATCGGATTACAAACATCTGTGAAATCCGATATTTTTGGTTTGTATGACGTTTTATTAATTGCGAAGAACAATACAGGTTACAAAAATCTTATTCAATTGAGTTCAATTTCTGCGTTTAATGGGCATGTTTCTGTTAACGATTTAAAAGAATACCATAATGATATAGCTGTAATATTAAAAACAGATGAAGAATTAATAAAAAAATACTTAATCGAAAATAATATTGATATGGTAAGACAAATTATAAAGGAAGTTTCTGATAAGGTTTCTTTGTTTTATATAGGAATTGATTTAAATGATTATCAATTTGAATTACAAATAGCTCCTAAATTAAATTCGCTTGGTAAATTAATAATTGTTAATAAAGTTAAATATTATAATAAAGAAGATAATAAAACAGCTAATATTTTAAGTAAAATTCTTCATGAGAATTTTAATGATGTAGGTATATTTCAAAATGATGAAGTATATTATCATTTAAAAACACTAAAAGAAATGGATGATATGTATTTACAATATACTCAAGCGATTAAAAATACTTTGGATTTTATTAATTTATGTGATTTATCTATTGATTTAACAAAAAGACATCTACCAAAATATCCAATAAGTGAAATAAGTGCATATGAAAAACTTGTTTTGCTAGCTAATAAAGGATTAAAGCGTAGATTAATGCAAAAGGGAATATATGAATCTTCATATAAAAAATATAAAAATAGACTTGATTATGAAATAGATATTATTCATAAAATGGGATATGAAGATTATTTTTTAATTGTTTGGGATTTTGTTTTATATGCAAAAAAACATGATATTTTAGTAGGCCCGGGAAGAGGATCTGCGGCTGGATCTTTAGTAGCTTATGTAATAGGAATAGTCGATGTAGATCCTATTGAACACAATTTATATTTTGAAAGATTTTTAAATCCTGAAAGAATTACAATGCCTGATATTGATATGGATTTTCCTGATGATAAAAGAGAAGAAGTTATCCAATATGTTATCGATAAATATGGAAAAGAAAGAGCGGTTTCAATTATTACTTTTGGAACATTTCAAGGAAAATCAGCGATTAGGGATGTTGGAAGAGTTTTAGGGATTGATACGGTTGTTTTAGATGAGATTAGTAAGACATTGGCCAAAACAGATAATTCTATTCAAGTATTTAAGGAAAAATATAAAAAAGATTATACTTACTATACTAATATTCCGGAAATTAAAGAATTAATTGAAATAGCTAAGAGTTTAACTGGGCTTGTAAAACATATTTCAACGCATGCAGCTGGTATTATTATTTCAGGTGAAGATATAAGAGAATATTCACCAATTCAACCCGGGCTTATGGATGCTTATCAAACACAGTACGAAGCATCAGATTTAGAAAGCATAGGCCTTTTAAAATTTGATTTTCTTGGATTAAGAAATCTTGCGACTATCAAAGAAACTTTAGATTTAATTGAAAAAAGTGAAGATAAAAAAATAAATATATACAAAGTACCTTTAGACGATTCAAAAACCTTTGATTTGCTTAAAAAAGTTCAAACTTTAGGTATTTTTCAATTAGAGTCAAGAGGTATGATGGATTTAGTTAGTGGAATGCAAATTGATAAGTTTTCTGAAATCGCAACTTGTATTTCTTTATATAGACCTGGGCCTATGGAAAATATACCCGCTTATTTAAGAAGACGAAATAATGAAGAAAGGGTAACGTATCCTCATATAGATTTAATGCCTATATTAAAATCCACAAATGGCATAATAGTATATCAAGAACAAATAATGGCAATCGCTAATAAATTTGCCGGATATTCATTAGGTGAAGCAGATGTACTTCGTAGAGCTGTTTCTAAAAAGAAAAAGGAAACTTTAGAAAACGAAAGAAAGAAATTTGTTCAAGGGTCGATTAAGCAAGGATATTCAGAAAAAGTAGCTAATATAATTTATGATTATATTGTTAAATTCGCTAATTACGGATTCAATAAGAGCCACGCCGTTGCTTATGCTCTAGTTGGGTATTGGATGGCTTATTTAAAAGCAAATTATGGCAAATATTTCTTTTCTGTTTTATTAAATTCACAGATTGGCTCAATTAGAGGCACAAAAGCATATATAAAAGAAGCTAAGAATTTAGGTATAGAAATATTGCCTCCGAGAATAAATAAATCAAATGTAAGTTATGTTCCAGAAAATGGAAATTTAAGATTTCCTATTAAAGGAATCAAAGGAATTGGGCAAATAGCTGCTATGCAAATTGTAAACATTCAAAAAGAAAAAAAAGTAGAAAGTTTAGAAGATTTTATTCATAGAAAAAAAGATTTACATATAAATGTTATTGAAAACTTGGTTTTTGCCGGAGTTTTTGATGATTTCAATATGAATAAACGTACAATGATTGAAAATCTTTCTAAATTAATTAGTTTTGTTAATTTAAAGTATAAAAATGAATCTTTTCATTTCTTAGAGTATGAAGAATATGATTATCAATTTCTTCATGAAAAAGAAAAAGAATTATTGGGATTGAATTTTAAATATGATATAATTCATAAGTATAGTGATTTAATTAGAAAGAAAAACTTAAAGCTTGTATCTGATATCTATGAATCAAAAAGTAATTTCATAACTTTTGTAGGAATTATATCTAGAATAAAAGAAGTGACTACTAAAAATTCATTAGAAATGGCTTTTATAGAAATAGAAGATATGTTTCAATCAATAGATACAGTATTTTTTCCAAATATTTATAGTAGATATAAGTCTATTATTAAAAAAGGTGATGTTTATATCTTTAAAGGAAAAAAAGATAATAGAAATAACAAAATACAAATTATAATAAATGAAATTAATGAGTTAAAGGAGTAACATTATTGTGAAAATAGGAGTGTTAACATCAGGCGGAGATGCACCAGGAATGAATGCGTGTGTAAGAGCTGTAGTGCGTTCTGCGATACATTATGGGTTTGAGGCTTATGGTATTTTTGATGGATATAAGGGTCTTGTGGAAAATAAAATCAAAAAATTAAATCATAATGATGTAGGGCAAATATTAAATCGCGGAGGAACTATATTAGGATCTTCTAGATTAGAGGCTTTTAAGCAAAAAGAAGTTAGACAAATTGCAATTGACAATTTAAAAAGCAAAGATATTGATGCTTTAGTTGTAATAGGTGGAGATGGAACTTATCGCGGAGGTATGGCGTTGGATGAAATGGGGATAAAAGTTATAGCTATTCCTGGAACTATTGATAACGATATTGCTTCTACAGAATATACAATAGGTTTTTTTACAGCTTTAGATACTGCAATAGATGCAATTGACAAATTAAGAGATACTTCATTTTCTCATCAAAGATGTACTGTTGTAGAAGTAATGGGAAGAGATTGTGGAGATCTATCTATATATTCAGGTATAGCTACAGGAGCTGAAATAGTTATTACTAAAGAAACTGGCTTTAATAGAGAAGATGTCATAAATCAAGCAAAAAGAGCTCAAAGTATGGGGAAACGTCATTTAATTGTTGTAGTGGCTGAACATGTAACAAATGTATTTGATTTAGCAAAAGATATTCAGAAATATGCAGGGTATGAATCAAGAGCTACTGTTTTAGGGTATATTCAACGAGGTGGAAATCCTAGTTCATTTGATCGCATTTTAGCTAGTAAAATGGGGGTGCATGCTGTGGAATTGTTGAAAGATGGTATAAGCGGTATGGCTGTATTTACAAAGAGTTTAGAAATAGGACACTGTCCAATTAATGAGGCTCTTGAAATAAAAGATGAAGTAACTGATTTGTATCAATATTTAACTAAATTAAATTAAAAAGCTTGATTTTATTCAAGCTTTTATTTTATGAAATTCAGTTTTGTTAGGATAATAGATAGCTAAAATATATCCAGAATAATTAGAAATAACAATGCTATATTTATATAAAGAATCAATATTATAATTTAAATTAGATTCGTGAAATTTTCTTATTATTTTATTTTTAGGAACTAAATTATCCCAATATATTTTAGGCTTTATTTTATGATGTTTTAGATAATCATATCTTATATCATATATATGCTTATTATAGCCAACAAATATTTCTAAAATTTGAAACACATCAGTTAGCTGATATCTATGAAATAATTTATTTTTTTCTAAAAATAGTTTTCCTAAATTGTAGAAGAAATCAAAAGGAGAAGCATCATCTTCGGTTATAAGTTTTATTGAATGATTTAAAAATCCTTTATTCCAATATATGTTAAGAGCTTCTTCAACAATATGAATTACCTCTAATTCATCTTTAGTGATGAATTTGTTATCTATTATCTCATAAGGGGCTTTAGAATCTATTGAATAATTAAATTGCTTTTTTTGATAAAAAAGTTTTGTTCCTTTTAATAGTTTAAGGAAGCCTAATTGTAATTCATCACCGTATAAACGAAAAGCTTCGTTAAATGTGTTTTTGAAACTATTAAAATCTTCATAAGGCAATCCAGCTATTAAATCTAAATGCATTACTATATTTCCTTTTTTCAATTTTCTAATATTATGCAATAATTTTGAAGTGTTTTGTTTTCTTGATACAGCTTTATTAACTAAATCATTTGTAGATTGAATACCAATTTCAAAACGAATTTTGTTTGGTGGTACAATTTCATTGATATAATCAATAAATTCGTCAGATAAAATATCAGCGTTTATTTCAAATTGAAAAATTGCATCTTTAAATCTATTTTCAATAATATAATTTAATATTTCTTTAGCTAAATCTTCTCTAATATTAAATGTTCTATCTAAAAACTTAAATGTTCTAGCTCCTTTTTTATATAACTTATCTATATTATTTTTAACTCTTTCAGTCGAAAAGAATCTAACACCTTTATCTAAAGACGCAAGGCAATATGTGCAATGAAAAGGGCAACCTCTAGACAACTCTAAATAGGCTATTTTGTGTTGGTGATTATCTAATTCAATATTGTACGGATCTATCAAGTTGTTTAAGTTAGATATATCAGATATACTATTTTGTTTTATTACACCATTTTCTATATATCTTAAATTAGGAATGTTTTCTAACGAATTGTTTTTAAAAATTACCTTTAATAATTCATTAAAAGCAATTTCTCCTTCATTAATTATAATAAAATTTACTTTATATTGTAAAAAGAAAATATCTGATTCATAACTCGATTCAGGGCCACCTAAAATTATAGTGATTTCTTTATTGTTTCCTCTAATTTTTGTGAGCAATAATTTTATTATTTCTACATTCCAAATATATACACTAAAAGCTAATATATTAGGATTTAAATCCAAAATAGCTTGATATATTTTAGATATATCATCTTTAATTGTGAATTCAACGATATCCACAGGAAAATCGCAATTAGCTTTTAAATAGCGGATTGCAATATTAGGGTGTATATATTTTGAATTAATTCCTATTAAAACTGTTTTCATAATTTGCCTCTTATATATTGTAACAG
>CAZSZZ010000024.1:0-14327 GCA_964611005.1 uncultured Candidatus Izemoplasmatales bacterium
GGTGAAATTCTTGTATACAAAGAAGAATCATATTCTCTTAAATTTATAATAAAATTTTGATTTTCTTTTAACCATTGGTTATATTCTTTAATAATTATATTCATACTTTCCTCTTTATTATTATACAATATTTGAAAAATAAAACCACATACTTTATGTGGTTTTATTAAATTATGCTTTATTTGTTGAACCAAAAAGGTTCATCTTATCTTTTACAGCTTGTTGAATTGCCTTTGTACCTGGTAATAATAATTTTCTTGGGTCAAATCCTTTACCTATTAAGTCCTTACCTTCTTCAATATATTTTCTAGTGGCTTCTGCAAATACTAATTGGCATTCTGTATTAACATTAACCTTTGAAACCCCCATAGTAATAGCTTTTTTAACCATATCATTAGGGATTCCAGTTCCCCCATGAAGTACTAAAGGTGTATTCCCTGTAATTTTATTTATTTCAGAAAGAACTTCAAAATTTAATCCCTTCCAATTTTTAGGATATTTTCCATGAATATTTCCAATTCCAGCAGCTAAGAAATCCACGCCTAAATCAGCTATCATTTTGCATTCCATTGGATTAGCTAATTCTCCTCCGCCAATAACGCCATCTTCTTCTCCGCCGATAGCTCCAACTTCAGCTTCTAAAGATAATCCTAATTCTTTTGTTTTATTAATTAATTCCTTTGTTAATTTAATGTTTTCTTCAATTGAGTAATGAGATCCATCAAACATAATTGATGAGAATCCAGCTTCAATTGCTTTTAAAGATCCTTCATAACTTCCATGATCTAAATGCAAAGCAACTGGAACAGTGATATTTAAAGCTTCTATCATCGCTTTAACCATATCCGCAACTACTTTATATCCTGTCATATATCTAGCAGCACCTTCAGAAACTCCAAGAATTACAGGTGAATTCATTTCTTGTGCTGTTAATAATATCGCTTTTGTCCATTCTAAATTATTGATATTGAATTGCCCAATTGCATATCCATTTCTATATGCTTTATCAAGCATTCCTTTTGCATTAACTAGTGCCATAATTTTAGCCTCCTATATATTTTATACCTATATCATTATACATTTATATATAAAAAATGTAAAGAAATTTTATTTTAGATAGATATATCTTAATTGTGCTTAAAATGATATTTTAACATTAAAATAATCTCGTTTACTCACAAGGAAAAAAGAGATGAATTTTTCATCTCTTATAATTTTATTATCATTTAAATAATTTTTCTCAATCATTAGGTGCATTATTCCATTGTAAATCAATAGATGCTTCAGGATTTGTATATGGTGAAAATAATTCTCCATTATTTCCTTTTATTTCAATATCTTGAATTAGCAAATCTCTTATATATAAACCTGTATCAATATCACTATCATTTCTTACATCATCTAATTGATTCCAATAATAAACATAACTTATAATTGCGACTTGATAAGTTTTTGTTGAATCTAATAATACTCCATCTGCAATTTCATAATAGAGAGAACTGTTTGATATAAAATCCATAACTTGATCATATGTCATTTCAACTAACCAAATAGTATTATCAAATGGACTAATTTCGTATAATTGCGAAACAGTAACATTTTCTCCGGCCACTATACCTCCTGTAGAACGAATACCCCCATCATTAGCAACTGCAATATCAGCTCCTGTAGCAGCTAACATAACATTTGCAGTCCACGATTCTAATTGAGATTTTGAAGTAATAGTTTCTCCAGCAACTGCCAAAACAGCATTTTCTAATCCCGCTTCAGTGTTTTCTATATATGTTTCAATTTCTGTGTCATAATTTGTTCCAGCACTATCAACATTAACTAATTTTACAGAATAATCCATAATTTCCATGCTACTAGTATCAATGCTTAATTCAATTTCCCCAAATGCATTTCCATATGCTCCTGCTTGTACCATGAGTAATGGAGTTCCATTATATCGTGAAATTGATCCTGTTTGATAAGAATGAGTATGTCCATTAATTACAATATCAACTAAATAATGACCACTACTATCTTTTAATTCCGCAAGTTGTTCATTGTAATAATAATTTTCGATTCTCGATGTAGTACCGCCATGAATATTAACTATAATTATATCTACTCCGTTATCCTTTAAATCGCTCGCAATTGAATCAACAGAATCAACTATATCAGTATCAAAATAATAATCTTCTACTTTATCATAAGAAATAGAACTATATACGTCTCCTATATAACTAATAACACCAACCTGAATTCCTTCGCGTTCAATAACAGTGTATTGAAATACATTCCCACCAGATATAGCTAATAAACTATCATCACTATACAAATAAATATTGGCATTTAACAATGGAAAATTAGCCTCTCCATTTTCTGTATTACCATCAAAATATTGTAATATAGTATCAATTTCCCAATCAAATTCATGGTTTCCAATTCCCATTGCATCGAAATCCATCATATTCATACATTCAATAACAGCTAATCCATTTGTCATATTAGAAATTGCGGTTCCTTGAAAAATATCTCCATTTGCGATTAATATTACATCATTGGCTGGATCTTCATTTCTTATTTGATTAATTAAAAAAGCCATATTTGATAAACCACCTGTACCATCATCATCTTGAAGAATATATCCATGTAAATCATTCACGCTTAATATTTTTAAATCTACTATTTTTGATTCTTCAGTTATTGTGGATGTGGTTGATGTTTGAGTTGTTGTTGGTATAGTTGATGTTTCAGTTTTTAAAGTGGTTGTTTCAGTTGTAGTATCATTAGTTATTGTTGTTGAAGTAGTTATTTGTTCAAAGGTAGTAGTTGATTGTAGAGTAAAATCACATCCAATCAAAAAACTACCAATTAAAATAATTAAAAATATAGTTAATTTTCTTTTCATAATTTCTCCCAGATAAACAAATTATAATTACATGCCATATGAAGATTATAGTTTATTTATACATAAAAAGCAATAAAAATTACTTATAAAAAGTTCAACCGAAATTGAACTTTTTGTCTAAATATTATTTTCCAGATACAATCATTGAATTAATTTTAACTGGTGGACATGTAATTCCAAAATAGGTCATTTTTGTTTTATTACCTACCATTACAACATCTTTTAACATTGTTAAGAAATTACCAGCTACAGTGATTAAAGCAACTGGTGAAATAATCTTCCCATCAACGATGTGATATCCAGCAGCTTGTAATGAAAAATCTCCACTTACAGGATTAGCTCCAGCGTGAGCTCCTTGTACATTTGTAATATATAATCCATCTTTGATTGATTTAATCATATCTTCAAATGAAGTTTCTCCGGCTTCAACCTTTAAATTAACTGCAGAAATTCCTCCGCCAAATCCATTTCCAGTTGAATTTACACCATCCTTTTTAGCTGTCACAAGATTATGTAAATAAGTTTTTAAAACTCCTTTTTTAATTAAATACTTATTTTTAGTAGCTACTCCTTCATCATCAAATGAACGACTACTAGCACTTTTTTTCATAAATGGATCATCTATTACATTAACCAAGTCTGACCCTACAGATTGTTCAAGTTTGCCTTTCAATAATGATAAACCTTTTTGAACAGCATTAGCGGAAAAAATATTTTGAAATGCCGAAAACAATGTAGCTAATGATAAACTGCTAAATAGAATTTCATAATTTTTGGATACAACTGAATCAGCTCCTAAAGAATTTAATGCATCATCTGATATCTCTTTAACAAATTCATCAACATTATAATCATTAAAAACATTAGTTATTTTAGCATCAAATCCAGTTCTTTGATCTAACCCATCACTAACTATAACTTCACCAACTACATAACTGGAATTAGCTTTATTTTCTAAATTCAATCCTTTTGAATTTCTTAAAATAAATGAATTTGTAATTTCAGTATAACTTGTTTCTACATGTTTAATTCTTTCGTCATATTCATGAAACTTAGTGTCTAATGTTTTAAGTAAATCTATTTTTTTACTTACATCTAATTTAGCTAAATCTTCATTAAATAAACCTTCAACTTTAGTGTATTCTTTATCCCCTTCATAGATGATTGCATCATCTTCTGAATCAATAACTTTAGCACTTTCAATAATGGTGTCAAGTATTTCATCAATTAAATCATTTTCCATAACCTCTGTGCTATAAACTCCCATTTTATTGTTAAAAATACCTTTAACTATTAATTTGGAATTATCTGCAATTTCATATTTATCTACATCACCTTCATATATGGTAATGCTTAAATTAGTAGAATTTGATAAAGAAATTTGAATATCTTTTATTCCTTTTGCTTTAGCTTGTTTAAATAATTTATCGATATCCATCATTTTAATTACCGCCCTTTCCACCAACGGTGATTTCAGTAACTCTTATTGTTGGTTGTCCAACATCTGCTGGAATGGAACCTGATATAGACCCACACATACCTCTTGCACTATCTAAATTATCCGCAATCATATCTATTTTAGTTAATATCTTTCCACCATTTCCAACAAGAGATGCCCCTCTTACTGGTTCAGCTATTTTTCCATCTCTAATCATATATCCTTCCATAACAGAGAAATTAAAATCTCCATTACCAGGGTTCACAGAACCTCCCCCTAATTTTTTTGCGAATAATCCATAATCTGTAGCAGCTATAATTTCTTCAAATTTTGAATTTCCATTATCAATAAATGTATTACTCATTCTAGATGTAGGAGCGAATTTATAATTTTGTCTTCTAGATGAACCTGTGGCTTCCGTTTTCATTCTTCTACCGTTAAGTTTATCAACCATATAAGATTTTAGTATACCATTTTCGATAAGAACTCTTCTTTGTTGTGGGTATCCTTCATCATCATAATTTGCAGATCCCCATCTATTTTCTAAAGTTCCATCATCAATTGCTGTAACAATATCAGAAGCTATTTTTTGCCCCTTTTTACCACTAAACACTGAAGCGTTTTTAGCAACTGAAGTAGCTTCTAATGAATGTCCGCAAGCTTCATGGAATATTACTCCACCAAATCCATTATGAATAACTACAGGCATAACTCCGCTTGGACATTCATCAGCATTTAGCATAGTAACTGCAACTTTTGAAGCTTCTCTAGCATATTCTTCAATATCTATTTCATCAAATAAATATTCATATCCTTTACCTGACCCAGGCCCTACACTTCCGGTTTGCATAACGCCTTCTTTTGCGGCAACTGAACTGATACTAATTCTTTCTCTATATCTTGTTTCAGTAACAAATCTACCTTCTGAATTAGCAATCAAAACTGTTTGTGTTGAATCAATTAAATAAACTGAAACTTGTTTGATAGCTTCATCATACTCTGAAGCGGCTTTATATGCTTTTTTCATTAAAGCAACTTTTTCAGTTAGAGGAACATCTTTGGGTTTAATTTTAGCTTTATGTCTCTTTCCGACTTCAAGTTCTATTAAAGGTGTTCTTTTTATTAAAGTATCAGCTTCAAATGATTTAGATAAATCTTTAGCTAATTTCAATAAATCTTTAGGATCCTGACTGTTAGTATACCCGTATACCGTCTGTAATTTTTTTGCCAGGCGTATGCCAACGCCATGTATTTTACTACTGTTTGCTTTTTCTAATCTTCCTGAAAGAGATTGTAGCATAGTTGAATCTGTTTCTTCAACAAAAACTTCTGCGAAATCAGCTCCACGAGATAATCCAGCATCAAGTAAATCTTCAATTAGTTTTTTCTCTAATAACATTTTTTCCTCCTTGTATATTTATATTAAAATAATAACACATTTTCTATAATTTCAATAAAAAAAGATATCTTCACATATTATAAATATAATTCTGTATATTTTTCTTTTAGATATTGAATATAATATTTAGGGTTAAATTCTTCCTTCGTTACTTCTAACAAAAGCTCTTTAGGACTCTTACTAGAACCAAATTGATGTATCTTTTCTTTTAACCATTTATTAATTTTATCTAATTCATTACTGCGAACAATTTTAGGTATGTCTAAATCTTTTTTCATTGCATAATAAAATTGTGCGGCATAAGCTGACCCTAAAGCATATGTTGGAAAATATCCAAACATTCCACCGCTCCAATGAACATCTTGTAATACTCCTTCACTATTGTTTTTAGGTCTTATCCCAAGATATTCTTCCATTAAATCATTCCATATTGTAGGTAAATCATCAACTGTAATTTCCCCTGACATTAATTTTCTTTCAATTTCATAACGCAACATTATATGTAAGGAATATGTTAATTCATCAGCTTCTATACGTATTAATGAGGCTTCTACTTTATTAACCGCTCTATACATATCTTTTGGTGTAATCCATTTACTTTGTTCTGGAAATATTTCTTTAAATTTATCTAGATTTGCCTCCCAAAACTCCAAACTTCTACCAATGATGTTTTCATAAAATCTTGATTGAGATTCATGAATTCCCATTGAAGTTCCACCATGTAATAAAGTATCATCAAAATCAGTAGATATCTGTTGTTCATAGGTTGCATGGCCTAATTCATGAATTGTCGCAAAAATACTAGAAAAAACATATCTTTCTAAATATCTAGTAGTAAATCTAACGTCTTGAGGAGATGTATTCCAAGTAAATGGATGTACTGACTTTTTCATTAAGCCTCTATCGCGATTAAATTTCATTACATCCACTAAATACTCACAAAATTCTTCTTGTTTTTTAGGGTCATAATAATTAATGATATAATAATCATATTCATTCATAGAATATTTTAACACTTTTTTTACAAAGGGTACTAATTCTTCCTTTAATTGTTTAAAAAATGCATCGTATTCTTTAGTGGTCATACCCTCTTCAAAACTATCTAAAAGTGTATCATATGGATCATTATTAGGGTTATAATATAAAGCAAATTTTTTATTAAAATCGATAATCTGTTTTAAATTATCTTTAAAAGAATCATAATCATTATTTTTTTTAGCATCTTCCCATAGTAATTGAGACATCTGAATTAATTTTGTGTATTCTACATATTCTTCTACAGGAACATTAACTATTTTATCTAATTCCTTTTTTGCTTTTTTTATTTCTCTTCGCATTAAACTATCAAGTGTATCTAGTTTACTAAATAATTCATTAACTATATCTTGATATTCTTTTTCTGTTTGCAATTCAAATAATTCTTTAGATAAAATCCCCATTATTTCAGCTCTTCTTGTATGAGATTCTCTTGGAGCCTCTGTACTTGAATCCCATCCTAATAAATTAAATACATATTCATATGCTTGTATTTTCTTTATCTTAATTCTAAATTTATTTTCTAAATCCACGTTATCACCTCAAGTTTCATTATACTACATTATTATTATTTATCTAACTTTTTACTTTTTATTTTATTTATTTAAATTAATATTATATAACCATATTATTTATAGAATAATGTTTTTGGAAAAAAACCTCATTTTAATGGGGCTTTTTAAGTTTTATTTTAAGTTTTTTGCAACTTCTATAAATTTAGTAAATAAAGGATGTGGTTTATCAGGTCTAGATAAAAATTCCGGGTGAAATTGAGTTCCTATATAAAACGGATGATTTTTTAATTCTATTATCTCACATAAATTTTTTTTTGAGTTTATTCCTGAAATAATCATACCATTTTTTTCTAAAATATCTTTATATTCATTATTAAATTCATAACGGTGTCTATGTCTCTCTTTAATTTGGTTTTTATTGTATATCTTTTGAGTCTTTGATCCCTTTACTAAATCACATGTATATAGTCCTAATCTTAATGTTCCTCCCATATTTATTCCTTCATATTGATTCGGCATATAGTCTATGACATTATAGGGGGTCTTAGAATCAAACTCTGTAGAATTAGCTCTTTTAAGCCCACAAACATTTCTAGCAAATTCTATTACCGAAAGCTGCATTCCTAAACAAAGCCCTAAAAATGGTATTTTATTATTTCTTGCATAAGTAATCGCGTTAATCTTGCCTTCTACACCTCTATTTCCGAAACCTCCAGGAACTATTATACCATCACTATTTTTCAAAAATATATCAACATTATCTTTGGATATATCACTTGAATTTATCCATTTTATATTTATTTTAACATTGTTTTTATATCCAGCATGATTCAAAGCTTCACTAACAGATAAATATGCATCATGTAAATTTACATATTTTCCAACAATTGCTATATTTATTGTTGATTCTAAATTTTTTATTCTATTAATTAAATCTAAAAAAACTGTAATATTACTATCTGAATTTGGTAAATATAAATGCTCACATACCAGTTCATCGAGATGTTCTTTTTTTAGATTAATCATAACTTCATACAAAATATCTACATCAACACATTCTATTACAGCTTCTCTTCTAACATCACAAAATAAAGCTATTTTTTCTCTTATTACATCGCTTATAGGTTTATGTGTCCTAAGTATTATTACATCAGGAATAATTCCTAATGATCTTAACTCCTTTACACTGTGTTGAGTTGGTTTTGTTTTTAATTCTCCTGTAGTTTCTAAATATGGAACCAAAGTATTATGAATATACATAGTATTTTGCGGGCCTAAATCCCTTCTCATTTGTCTTATTGCTTCCAAAAAAGGAAGAGATTCAATATCTCCTACAGTTCCTCCAATTTCTGTAATTAATACATCACATTCTGTTTTTTCTCCTAAATGAAGTAGTCTAGATTTAATTTCATCAGTTATATGAGGAATAACTTGTACAGTCGCACCTAAATATTCTCCTTTTCTTTCTTTTTCAATCACTGATTGGTATATCTTACCAGTAGTAATAGAAGAGTCCTTTGAAAGATTTTCATCTATAAATCTTTCATAATGCCCTAAATCTAAATCCGTTTCTCCACCGTCATCAGTAACGAAAACTTCACCATGTTGATATGGTGACATTGTTCCTGGATCTACATTTATATATGGATCAAATTTAACCATAAACACTTTTAATCCTTTGTTTTTAAGCAGCCTTCCTAAAGATGCTGCAGCTATTCCCTTTCCAAGACTAGATACAACTCCACCTGTTATAAAAATATATTTTGTATTTTTCATGGTTATCCTCCAAAATAATTAAAAGGGCTCTCCATTCGGAGAACCCTTTTTGTGGCTCTTTAAGATTATATCAAATAATAAAGCTTATTTCAATCATTAAAAAATACTAATCTTCATACATTTCTTCGTAATCATCCATATATTCATTATACTCTTCATCATTGAATTCTTCTTCGGTTTCTTCGTCTTCTTCGTCTTCTTCAAAGAGTAAATCTTCTTCATCTTCTATATAATCTTCTTCTTTATCTTCAAAATCATCATATTCTGTATCATCATCTATGATATCTTCTTCATCAAAATCATCTTCATATTGACTATCTTCTTCATCTTCCTCTTCATCAAAATCTGGAATAGAATATTCATCAATTTCCTTTTCGCCACCATAAAGGCTTAATTCTTCTTCATAATCAGGGTATTCATCATAATAAGCGCCATCTTTATCCCACAATTCTATTACTTGTCTTCCTTTTATATCCCATTCATCATCTCCAACATAAATAAATTTACCTGAAGTAATGAAATCTGTATATATTTGTGAAATATTTTCTAATTTCTCTTCTTCACTTATTTCTTTTTCTACGCAGATTTTATCATAAAGCTCAATAAAAGATAATGCTTTACCTTCTTCATCGAGAATTTGATAAGCAAGCTCCATAATAGACATATTTTTTCTTTTTGTCATTATTACCATCCATTCTATAAATTCATGTGTTTTTTGTAAATCTATAAATGTCTCTTTTTTGCTTTACATATTATATATTAAAGTTATAAATATTACAAGTATCTTTTTCTAAAACTATTTTAATTGTTAGTAGTATTGATCATCATGTGTGAAATCATCTGTTAAAACGTTGATTACCATATTATTACAATGATCTCCAATACGTTCTAAATTAGATAAAATATCTACATAGAATCCAGCTTCTGTTTCCATATTACTTTTATCATTAATACGATTAATATGATTTTTTCTATATTTTTTAACAAGTCTATCTAGTTTATCTTCTCTTTCATTTACTTCTAAAGCTAGTTTTTTATCCATTGTAATATAAGCAGTTATTGATTGCTCTAATGTTTGACGAACTATAGCAAATAATTTTTCTAGCTCTTTTCTAGCTTCATCGTGTAAAACCATTTTTTTCTCATGTCTCATTTCAAAAAATTCAGCTAAGTTGTTTAAATGATCTCCTATTCTTTCAAGGTCAGTTATTGTATCAATATCCTTAGCTACAAGCTGAATTTGTCTATCAACTAGATCTTGAGCCCCTATTTTAACTAAATAATTATGAATTTTATCATCCATAGAATCAAGCAATTCTTCACATGCTATAGCCATTTCTAAATCTTTATTATCTTTATTAAACGCATAATTATATACAAATTCCAACATGCCTTTCGATACATTTCCCATATTCAAAATGGCATTTTTAACATTTTCTAATGCTAAATCAGGAGATTCTTTAACCAAAATTTCATCCAAAACAATCTCATCAGATAATACTTCTTCTTTACTAGGAATAATTTTAGTAACTAACCAAACCAATTGTTTGATAAAGAAATATAGTATGAACACATTAATTAAATTAAACCCTATATGAGATAATGAAATTGTAAATTTATTAGTTTCGTATGCATGAATGCCTATAATTTGAGCCAACCACGTTATTAGATTTGTATATGGTTTAATCAAAATAAAGAAAACAACAGTACCAATAGTATTAAACATAACATGAATTAAAGCTGTTCTTCTAGCTTGAGATGATCCACCAATAGAAGCCATTACAGATGTAACAGTAGTACCAATGTTATCACCTAAAACAATTGCAATAGCTCCAATTAAAGGTACTCCTCCATTTGCATATAGTTGTTGTAAAATACCTATAGTAGCTGATGAAGACTGAATAATAGATGTAGTAGCCGCTCCTGTTAGTACTCCTAATATAGGATATTTAGCAACACTTTGTAATAAATCATGATACCCAGGTAAAGTACTGAGTTGTTTTAATGCATCTCCCATGGTTTCTAACCCAAAGAATAACATACCAAATCCTAGTAATGCTCGGCCATAATTTTTAACTTTTTTATTTTGAATAAAGAAAATTAAAAAGGATCCTGTAAACATAATAGGCATAGCATAAGAACCAATATCTAATGAAATCAATACAGAAGTAAAAGTCGTTCCTATATTCGCTCCGAATATAACTCCAACAGCTTGAGTAAGGGTCATTAGTCCGGCTCTAACAAGCCCAACAACTAAAGCACTAGTCGCAGATGATGATTGAATAATAGCTGTAATAAAAATACCAACAAATATTCCTTTTAATGGAGTATTTGTAGTTTTTTCTAAAATTAATTTGAGTTTAGCTCCCGCAATTTTCTTTAAAGCCTCACTCATCATATTAATTCCGTAAAGGAAAATCCCTAGTCCACCAAGAATTAAAAAAATAGTTTCTTTCCAATCAATTTCTAAAAATAAAAGCGACATACCGTTCTCCTTGATATAAACGACTTGCAAAACCGATATTATTATATCAAATCATTTAAAAAAAACAAGCACGAAAACTATTTCATGCTTGTTTTATATTCTCTTACAAGTTCATTTGCATCTTCTAGTAATTTATCCACTGTTTCCCAATCACCTAAATTGGCTCCACAGGCAAGTTTGTGGCCTCCACCATTATATTTATTAGCTAGCTTATCAATTGCTGGTTTACGGCTGCGTAACCTTCCTCTTACAACATTATTTTCGTATTCCGCAAACAACATCCACACTGGACAATCTTCTAATGTAGAAAGTTCATTTACTAAAGAAGTTGCTTCTTCTAAAGTAGTTCCGAATTTTTTTATGATTTCTGGCTTCATTTTAATATACGCAACTCCATCAGGTGTTTTTTCAAAATTCTGTAATACATAACCCTGTAATTTCATTAGTCTTTCTGATTTGATATCAAGTTTTCCTAATATTTCTGTGAAGTCAAGTCCGTATTCAAGTAAAAAGGCAACAGCTTTAAAAGTTTCAGCTGATACTGAACGGTATTTGAATCTTCCGGTATCTGTAACAATTCCTGTATATAACGCTTTAGCTGCATTCATATTAAATTTTAGTTGTTCTTTATATTTTAAATAAAATTCTAATATAATTTGTGAGGCTGCTGGTCTTGTTGTATCAACATGTTGATAGTTTCCAAAATCTTCAACCGGAATATGATGATCAATTTTAATGACATAATCAGCTAATTTAAATCTTTGATCAGAAACTCTTTCTCCGCTTGCAGTATCAACTACAATAGACAAAGCTCCTTTAAAATATTCATCTGGTATTTTATCAACATCTCCAATAAACTTAACATAATTAGCTGTTTCTCCAACAACATATACTTCCTTATTAGAATATGTTTCTTTAATGATTTCTTTTAACCCAAAACCTGACCCATAACAATCTCCATCTGGTCTAATATGCATATGTATAATTATTCTATTATATTCTTTGATTTTTTGTAAAATGTGTTCCATTATTTTTTCTCCTCTAACAAATTATCTAAATCACTTATTATTAGATCTACTTCATTCCAATTATTTAAAGTACATCCACATGCATGTAGATGTCCTCCACCACCATGTTTTGTAGCTACATTAATTACTGCTATATCTCTAGACCTTATTTCACAATATATTTTGTGATTTTCAGTATCTTCTGTAAAATTAACCCAAATTGGTACTTCTCTCATCCCAGACATTTGATTAACTAATCCTCGACTTACATAATTGGTCGTCAAATTATTTTCAAGAATAAAATCTATATCATTCTTGCTATAAGCAATATTTTTTTTACTGTATTTAATTCTTTGAAAAAATATGTTTTTTATTTCTTTATTTCTTCTTGATTCTAAATAAATAGAATTATGTATTTCTTGAATATTTAATCCCTTACTTAATAATTTAGAAGCAATCAATAGTGTTTTTTCTGTAGTATTGCTATATTTAAATCTTCCTGTATCACCAATAATTCCTAAATATAATGCTCTAGCAGAATCATAATTAATAGGAATATTCCAATACATTAATAAATCCGCAATTATTTCTGCAGTTGATGAAGCGTCTTTAATTTGATAAGCAAGATCATTTTTTATATCAGAATCATTTTGATGATGATCAATAAAAATTAATTTATCGTAATATTTATAAACATTTTCATCAAGCATTTGTTTTGAAACAGTATCTAGTATTAATAATAAAGACTTTTTGGCTATATCAATATTTACTTCATCGAATTCACCAAATTGATTTAATGAATTAGTATCTCCAATCACATATATTTTTTTGTTTTTATAATATTCTTTTAAAGCATAATATAACCCAAATTGAGAACCATAAGCATCCAAATCTGGGTTTTTATGTCTCGCAATTATAATCGCTTCATATTTATCTATATATGAAAATATTTCATTTTTTATTTCTTTCATTTGTATCACCTTTCTAATAGCCCTATATTATAACACATTCATTATTATTTATACACAATAATATTTCAAAATCATATACAAATCTTTATTGATAGAAAAAAGGCTCAACATTTAGTTGAACCTTTTGTAAATTTTATCAAGTTATATTTGAAAAAATTTTAATTAAGAAACTATATAAGTTGTCCATGAAAAATCATCTACAATGAATGCTCCTCTACTTCCAGGAGATGTTGAAACTAATTTAATAACAACAGATCCTGAAACGTTAATATTATCAACTGTAAAAGTTTGTGGAGTATCACTGTTAGGATCGATAGTAAATGTTCCAAATGATACATCATTGACAAATAATTCAACACTTCTAACATTAGTATTTGTAAAAGCTCTTACTAATGTAACTGTAAATGATGAAATACCACCCGTAGCTGTTACTTGAATATAACTTCCATCAGCAGCATTACCTAGAATTACACTACCATCATTAGGTCTTCCTAAAATATCCCAGTCAAACCCATTTGCATCAGTATTCGTAATAGAAGTTGAATATGATGTTCCAGTTCCTACGAAACTAAAATCTTCTGTATAAACTGTACCACCAGCCGCTGGAGCTTTAACCGTAACTGCTATATCAACAGAAACAGAAGTAGCGGTACCCTTACTAATTTCAACTGTAATTGTCCCCGTTACATCACTATCAGGTTGAGTTACTAATAACCAACCAGGTGTAGTAGTGTCATCAATATAAGCAGTTAATTCAGAGCTAACATTAGTAACTGTAATTGTAGTTCCAAGTTCAGATTGTGGA